>NZ_NWQG01000012.1:0-64014 GCF_002529485.1 Mesorhizobium sanjuanii | reverse complement strand
TTTGCTCATGGTCATTGCTGGGTTCGTTCGGCCAGACCATGGCTCTCTACGGATTGGGGACATTGAGGCTATTCAGCTTCCGCCCCACCGGCGAAATATCGGAATGGTCTTCCAGAGTTACGCGCTCTTTCCTCATATGGACGTCTTTTCAAACGTTGCTTTTCCGCTCTCGATCCGAGGCGTGTCCAAGGAGGAGACTCGCCGCCGGGTCGAGGTCGCTTTGGCTCAGGTCCGTCTTTCGGGATATTCGAAGCGACGGATAGATCAATTATCGGGCGGCCAACGACAGCGGGTCGCGCTCGCCCGAGCAGTCGTCTTCGGTCCCAAGATATTGCTTATGGACGAACCGCTATCGGCGTTAGACAAAAGGCTTCGGGAAGAAATGCAGATCGAGATCCGGCAAATCCATCGGGATCTCGGAATGACTACCGTCTACGTGACTCATGATCAACGCGAAGCTTTGACGATGTCAGACCGTATTGCGGTAATGGACGGTGGAAACATCGTACAGATTGATACACCCTATAATCTCTACCGAGCGCCACAGACCCGTTTTGTTGCAGAATTTGTCGGAGAGTCTACTCTTTTGCCTGTTTCGTTCGATGGTGAGGATGTTAGCTACGCAGGGCAACGGCTAAACCTTGCCACGCATCTTAACAGGGCACCATCAGATCGCTCGATGCTCTTGATCCGGCCAGAACACATACGGATAGCGCGGGAAGGCGCGGATGAGCGCGGTAGGCATACAAATTGTTTTGACGGAAAGGTTCAGCAAAAGCTTTTCCAAGGCGACCAGCTTCTACTCAAAGTTGATCTTGCGGGTGGGCACGAGATACTAGTTCGGGAGCCCGCCAGTCACGCAGCAGCCGGACACTCTTTAGAGATTGGCGACAGAGTGTCTCTCTTCCTAGATCGCGAAGACAGCATTCTCGTTCCGGGGACCGCGCGATGAGTGCGGCATCCGGAGGTACAGCGTCGGGCAATGCCGTTGGCCTTAAGTCTGACGCTCGTCGTGAAGGACTGTCAATGTTGGCAATCACCCTGCCGGCAGTCCTATTGGTGGCTCTGCTCGTCTTACTGCCTATGAGTTGGCTCTCATGGCTTTCATTTGTAGATGAGAGCGGCGCATTCACACTCGAGAATTATACGCGGATATTCGTGTCCGGCGCTTATATTCCTATAATAATCAACACCTTCATTATCTCTTTCGTTGTGACGCTGCTAGTCAGTGTGTTGGGTTATCCAATCGCTTATCTGATGGCGCAATCGTCTCCCCGGGTTACTTCGTTCCTCCTTACGGCAGTTCTACTGCCATACTGGACACCAGTGTTGGTGCGAACCTACGGTTGGATGGCGATTTTACAACGAAACGGCCCACTAAATGAGGCCCTCCTAGCACTAGGCGTAGTCAACGCGCCAGTTCAATTTCTTTATCAAACGAGTGGCGCAGTGATTGGTATGACACAGATTATGCTGCCATACTTAATTATTCCAGTTTATATAGCTTTGCGCGGTGTTGATAAGGATTATCTTAGGGCTGCCGCGGGGCTTGGCGCTTCTCCGACGGTTGCATTTATCCGGATTTATTTGCCGTTGTCTCTTCCGGGCTTTGCGGCTGGCGTCTTGCTGGTCTTTATACTTTCGATTGGGTTTTATGTCGTACCAGCCCTTATGGGAGGTGGAAGAGTCACCATGATTGCAATGCGTATCGAACGCAGCGTGATGGTCTTTCCAAACTGGGGTGCGGCCAGTGCTCTTGCTATTGTTTTGCTCGTAGCAACGCTGGTGCTGCTCGCAATATCCGTTAAACTCGCAAGGTTGGGAGGCAACCTCCGATGAACGATATGCAGATCCCGCATCTGAACCGCCTATGGCTTTACGTCTTATGCGGCCTCATTGTTTTCTTCCTAATCGCACCTGCATTTGTTATCGTGCCGATGTCATTCTCTTCATCATCACAATTGCGCTTTCCGCCTTCTGGGTTTTCTCTACAGTGGTACGAACGGCTATTTTTTGATGCCCGCTGGCAGTCAGCGATGGGCGTCTCTGGATTGGTCGCGATGGGTACTGTCCTAGTGGCAACGCCATTGGGCACCCTAGCAGCCTATGGTTTGCATCAGTATAAGGGGATGGTGTCCACCCTGATCAATGTGTTGATAATGTCGCCGATTATGCTGCCGGTAATACTTATTGCTATCGGAACGTTTTTTCTGTACGCAAAAATCGGACTATTGCATTCCATTGTGGGGCTAATTCTTGCCCACAGCTGCTTGGCGATTCCGTTTGTGATGATAAGCGTTGCGTCTGGATTGACCAAATTCGATATGAATTTGGAGTTGGCAGCTCGTATACATGGCGCGACGAGGGTTCAGACCTTCTTGCGCGTGACGCTTCCCCAGCTTCGCATGTCGATTGCCGCTGGAGCTCTGCTGTCACTTGTGACATCGCTCGACGACGTACTGATCTCACTATTCATTTCGGGTGGCTCTAGTACAACTCTGACAAAGCTTATGTTTTCGTCGATGCGTGATCAGATCGACCCAACCATAAGCGCCATATCGACATGCCTAATAGCCCTTGCAGTAATTGCCATTACGATAGCTCGGTCAATTGGAGTTGGCGAACGCAAATAGGCGGCCAAAACTTGTAGAGATGTACACTTAGGGGGCATGAGGATTTGTGAGGCGGGCTGGAATGAAGTATGTCGTCACCATTGAATTTTAGCCGGCGGATGTGAAAAAGGGCAAAACGGGCAGCGACAAAGACATGGTCGCGCCGGCAAGCGAACATGTTCTCTGCTGGTTCCATATCACCATGCGCAGTACGGTGCTGCGCCAATTCGGCGTACCCCTCCGGTGACGGCCGCCTTGCTGAGGTAGGCTGAAGGCTGCGAGTCCTAGTGCAAGCACTAGGAGTAGCCGTGTGACGAAGCATCAGATCGAAGTGATCACGTCGGTTGAGCGGCGCCGGCGCTGGTCTCGGGAGGAGAAGGAGCGGTTGGTCGCGGCGACGTTTGAGGCTGCCGCCAGTGTTTCCGAGATCGCACGATCGGCCGGCATTCATGGAAGCCAACTTTTCCGGTGACGATCGAGCTTGGCGGCGCCCGCCGCCTGCGGGTCGAGAGCTCGGCGGGATGAGCAAAATCATTGGCATGGACGAGCGAATATGATTCCATCGCGCCATGACCGATGCGGCCGATCAGCTTCCCGGTGACCTTGCCAGTGCGCACGTGATGATCCTCGCCGAGCGTACCGCCCGTCGTGAGGCGCAAGCGCTCGGCCGCCCGCGCAAAAGCCGTGAACTCGCGCACTCGGATGCGCTGATCGCTCGGCTCAGGCTGGAGATCGAGAAGCTGAAGCGCGAGATCCATGGCAGCCGGTCCGAACGCAAGGCGCGGCTTCTCGAACAGATGGAGCTGCAGCTTGAGGAGTTGGAAGCCGACGCCAGCCATGACGAATTGGCGGCGGAACTGACGGCACGCCCCTCGACGGTCAGGGCGTTCGAGCGCAAGCGCCCGTCGCGCAAGCCTTTCCCCGACCATCTGCCGCGTGAGCGCGTGATCATCGTCGCGCCGGCGAACTGCCCGTGTTGCGGTTCGGGCGAGCTGGACAAGCTTGGCGAGGATGTTACCGAGACGCTGGAGGTGATCCCGCGCCAGTGGAAGGTGATCCAGACCGTGCGCGAGAAGTTCTCTTGCCGCCAATGCGAGAAGATCGCACAGCCGCCGGCGCCCTTCCATGTGACGCCGCGCGGCTTTGCCGGGCCGAACTTTTTGGCGATGATCCTGTTCGAGAAGTTCGCCCAGCACCAGCCGCTGAACCGGCAGAGCGAGCGCTATGCCCGCGAAGGCATCGACCTCAGCCTGTGTCGACGCTTGCGGACCAGGTCGGAGCCTGTGCCGCGGCGCTGAAGCCGGTGCATGGACTGATGGAGACGCATGTGCTCGCCGCCGAGCGACTGCATGGCTATGACACCACCGTGCCGATCCTGGCGAAGGGCAAGACCGATACCGGTCGTATCTGGACCTATCTATGGACGGCCTCGTTTCTGCAAGTGCCCTGTAGCGATCTGACAAGCTCTCGGTTGCTGCTATCTATTCGGTCTTTGGTGCAGCGCATGCTGCTGACCTCGATGAGATACGCGGATCGACACCCAATTACGTTGACGGGCACAGTCGCCCGATAGGTCCAACGGGTTCAGTCGATTCCGGTCCGACCGGATTGCCATCACACTTCAATCGCCCTCGCATTGCCGATATTTGGCGTAGCGTTTCTTCAAACAGCCACGCGATAGTTCTGACCTGTTGTCATAACCGCCCAGGCGATTCTGGCAGTCTTATTAGCCAGCGCGACCGTGGCGACGTTAAAATGTCGCCGCGCAAGCAGACCGGCGACCCATGCCCCTTTCACCCGGCCGCTTCGAATGTTGTGAACAGTCGCACGGGCGCCGTGGATCAGCAGCTTTCGGACGTAGCTGTCGCCACGCTTGCTGATCCCGCCGAACCTCTCCTTTCCGGCTGTAGAGTGTTGCTTTGGCGTCAGACCTAGCCACGCCGCAAAGTGTCGGCCAGAGGAAAAATAATTGGGATCACCAGCGGTGGCGACCAACGCTGTGGCCACGAAGGGGCCGATCGTAAGAACAGTCATCAGACGGCGGCAGACGTCATCATTTTTAGCCATCGCCACGATCCGATCATTGAACGCCGCGATCTTTTGCTCGGTATCGCGGATCTGATCAACAAGTCCATCGAGCGCCTCACGAGCGCATGGTGGAACGCGCTCATCGGTGGCGACGAGGCTCATCAACTCTCGGGCGCTAGCTGTTCCCCTCGGCCGAACGATGCCAAATTCTGAAAGGTGGCCGCGTAGGGCATTTACCGCCGCGGTCCTTTGCCGGATCAGCAAGTCGCGAACGCGATGCATCATGAGCATGCTCTGCTGCTCGACTGTCTTTGTGGGAACAAATCGCATTCCCGGCCGCTGGACTGCATCGGCGGCATCATGTTTATTTGTCTTCACATAAGGGCGAACGTAGCGGGCCGGCATCAGACGCGGCATGTGTCCGAGCTTGGCTAACTCTCGTGCCCAGTAGTGCGCGCCACCACAGGCCTCAAGCCCGACCGTGCAGGGCGGAAGGTTGGCGAAAAAGTTCAAAACCTTGCTACGAGGCAGCTTGCGTCGGACAACAGCCTGCCCATCTTCGTCAACACCATGCACCTGGAACCAGCTCTTCGAGGTGTCGAGGTCAATTGTGATTATTGTCATGACAATTCCTCCTGTTTCTGTCGCACGTCATCGGACGGTCGGTGGAGGCCGTCCATCTCATTATGTCAGGGATGACCGGCCGTTCGGCGGAACATCGCCGCCGGCGGCACTTTACTATGCCTCGCGCGATCGGCGGCAGGAACATCCTGAGCGCCATCTGAGGACCTTTAGCGGCATTCGCAGGCGGACGCCTATAGCGGCTACGATCCGCTCTTCAAGGCAGATCGGGGCCCTGGTCCGCTGACCCAGGCGCTGTGCTGGGCGCATTATCCAGGGCGAAGTTTTATCTCGGGTATTTGGCTGCGCACGCTGCATTTACGAGAGGTTGAGGCGTTCTGGTGTCCGGATAAAAGCTGCGGCAGGATCGTAGGATGCTTGCGAGCGAGGGGACGGACTTGCAGATACCGCTGCGCACATCGTCGACGATCGAGGACTATGTTGCCACGCAGGAGTGGCAGCGCGCGTATCTATCGGGCTGCCCGCTTCATCCGCACGGTGTCTGTGCCTTTCGACGCCATGGCAGCTATGCACGGCTGACCAGTCCCGGCGTGCGCATCGCCCGCTGGTATTGCCCGGAAGGGCGGATGACATTCAGCTTGCTGCCGGATTTCCTGGCAGCCCGTTTGCCCGGGCTGCTTGCAACGATCGAGCGCACCGTCGCGGTGGCGGCATCGGCAAGAAGCATGGAAGTGGCGACGGATGCGCCGCGCGGACCGGAGATTGGCCTCGCGGGAGCGGTGCGCTGGCGTCGGCGGCGGGTCATTGCAGTGCGTGGGTCGATCATGGCTGTCAGGGTGATGGCGCCATCATTGGCGGCAGATGTGCACGCGTGCGCGGCCGCAGCAGATGACGTACCGATGTTGCCCAAGTTGCGCCGGGCGCTGCCAACCCCGGCGCTGAGCTGCATCCTCGCTCCATTGGGCTTCGCTCCGGTAGCGCTTGGTGATGCCCGTGCCATGGCCCGGACGTCTGGAGCGCGCTGGGTCACGGGCTTCAGGGCGGCATCACCAGGTGCCTGCGGCCAACACGAAGTGGGGCCTGACCGCAATCCCGCAGCCCGCTACGCTGGGTCGGTCAAGGTGACAGGATCGCCATGCAGACCGAACCCAATGTCACGCCCTCCGCCGAGGATATCTGCCGCGTTTGGCGCGCCGACCTCCGCCTGAGCAGTGGCGCAGCCATTGTTTACATGCAGAGGATCAAGCTGTTCCGCGCCTATTGCGTCGAACATGGGCGGGTGGAGCGCGGAGAACTCACCCTCGAACGCCTGAACCGCTTTATCGACTGGTATGCGCAACGACGGAATCTCGATCCGCGTTCGCTACATCTTTTCCGGAGCGGTCTGCGTTCGCTCAACCGGATCTATCATAGCTTGGGGTTAGCACCGCCGCCTTGGCGATCGCCGCGTCCGGCAAAGCCGCCGGCAACACCTTTGCTTTCGGAGTATGCCGACTATCTTCTGCGGCATCGCGGCAATCCGCAAGCGACTGTAGACCAAAAGCTGTATCAAATCGGCAAGCTTCGGGATCACCTGGCGCAGGCCGGCGAAGACTGGCATTCGATACGCTTGGTTGCGTATTCCGATGAAGCCGGCCACTGATTCCGATTTGAAGCCGGCCGGTCATTCCGATTTCATTCCGGCCGGTGTTCCGATTTGAAGCCGGCCATTTTTCGGACTGATCCTGGGTCTCGTTGATGTTTGGATTGGGTTTCGTTTCAGGTCAAGCTTGCGCTATTTCAGACGCTCTTGGCGAGCGCTGTTTTCGCATGCTTTCACCGGTGAGATCGATGCGATAGGCGTTGTGAACGAGGCGGTCCAGAATGGCATCGGCAAGAGTTGGGTTTGCAATGATCTCGTACCAGTGATCCAGGGGCAGCTGACTGGTGACGATGGTTGATCGGCGTTCGTAGCGGTCTTCAATGATCTCAAGCACATCACGCCGCTGGTCATCATTGAGTTTTTCCGGTCCCCAGTCATCGAGAATGAGAAGGTCGGTTTTGGCGAGTTGCTTGAGGATCCGGCCATAACGTCCGTCGCCTCTGGCAAGGGCAAGTGTTGCAAACAGCCGGGGAACGCGGTGATAGGCGACGGAGAAATCCTCTCGGCAAGCTTTGTGGCCAAGCGCACAGGCCAGCCAGCTCTTGCCCACGCCCGCCGGCCCGGTGATGAGAAGACTGTGATGCTTGCGAATCCAGTCGCAGCCGGCAAGCGCCATGAACAGATTGCGGTCGAGACCGCGTGCAGCACGAAAGTCGGCATTCTCGATCTGCGCATCATGGCGAAGCTTGGCAGCCCTGGCGCGAGCCTCGAAACGCTTCTGGCGGCGCATGGTCGCCTCGCGTTCGAGCAGCATGGCAAGCCATTCGCCGTGCTCGAGGCCGCGTGCTTCGGATTGTGCGTCGAGCTCCTGGAAAGCGGTGGCCATGCCATAAAGGCCGAGCTCTCGCAGCATGTCGATGGTCGGATGGATAAGCATTGGTGTGTCTCCTCAATGAAAGTAATCAGGGCCACGCAGATTGGCGTGATCGACGATGGCGGTCGGTTCGGTGGAATGCCTTGCGGCCTTGTGATTGGCGATAAGCGAGGCGATGCTCTTGCAGTTCAGGCCACCGATCTCGACAGCGCGGGCGGATACGGCTTCGGCCCGATTGCGATCGATGTCGCGAAACAGGCGTAGGATGCCCAGACATGTTCGAAAGCCCTGCTCGGGATGCGGACGGCTGGCGAGAATTGCGATGACCAGACCTTCGGTCTGCGGCCCGATCGACGTGGCCCAACGCCGAAAGCGCTCCGGTGTCCATTCGGCATAGCGCCGGTGGGAACTGGGCATGTGATCCGGATCGGTTCCGTGGCGAGGACCGCCATAGCGGCGCTGATGCACCGCGACGCGCTTGCCGCGGTGGAAGATCTCGATCGTGCGCGCCGTTGCTCTCAGATCAACCTGCTGGCGAATGAGGCTGTGCGGCACGGAATAAAAGAAAGTCTTGAACTCGACGTGGTAATCCGTCGAGACGCGGGCCAAACGCCATTCGGCAAACTCGTAGTCTTCGCTCGGAAGGCTTGCGAGTGCGGCACGCTCGACACTCTCGAACAGTTGCCGGCGACTGGCGCCCAGCCGGCGCGTGACGTGGTCGTTGATGCGATCGAGTGCCTGACGAATGGCCGCATTGGCTTCTGCCAGCGAGAAGAAGGTCTGATTGCGCATCCGCCCCAGAATGCAGGACTGGGCGAAGCGGACGCCGTTCTCGACTTTGGATTTGTCCTTCGGTCGCCGCGGCCCTGCCGGCAGGACACCGACACCATAGTGGGATGCCATCATGCCGTAGCTTCGGTTGATCTCGGGATCGTAGAAACTGGCGCGGCTGACGCCCGCCTTCAGATTGTCGGGGACGATCAGCCGGGAAACGCCTCCGAAGAAACGAAACATCCGAACATGCGAGCCGATCCAGTCGGGAAGTGTTTGTGTCCATGTTGCTTCAGCATAGGTGAAGCTGGATGCGCCGAGCACCGCCACGAAGATCTCTGCCTCGCGGATCTCACCGGTCTTGCGATCAACAATCGGATCTTCTTGCCGGAATAGTCGACGAAGACCTTGTCGCCGGCCGCATGCTCCTGGCGCATCGTCGGCGAAAGCCGCTGCTCGAAACTGCGAAAGAGTTCGCAGAAGCGACTGTAGCCATATCCTTCGGGATGCGACCCACGATAATCCTCCCAGAGGATGAGCAAGGTGACACCGGGCTTCTTGAGCTCGACGGCAAGATCGGCCCAGTTCGGTTCTGTGCGTCTTCTCGTGCCCTGTTTGACGCCGTTGCGAGTGAAGAGTTTGTTCTCGAGCGCATCGTCGGTCAGTTCGCCCGGCAAGGGCCAGGTCAATCCAACCGCCGCTGCGCGCTGCAGATTATCCTGCACCGTACTGCGCGCTATTCCCAACACGACGGCAATCTCGCGGGAGCTCGTCCCGCTTCCGGCAAGCCGCAGCATTTGTCGTAACTGTCTCATGGTCAGCCTTCTCTTTGCCGGCATCAAAATCTCCCCGTTCATCGCGGGGCATTTGATGCCAAAGTTGCTGACCCAGGAGGTAATGTTCAGTGCCGAAAACTGGCCGACTTTTGATTGGAATGGTGGCCGGCTTCAAATCGGAATGGTGGCCGGTCTTTGATCGGAATGGCGGCCGGCTTCACGTCGGAATCCGCACGCTTGGTTGATGTCGACGCCTTTCTCGTCGCTTACGCACAACGGTATTCCCGGTCGTACGTTAGTGGCGTCGCGTCCAGTATCCGCTGTTTCCTGCGTTTTCTGCATTGGAGCGATCGCATTCCCGTCGATCTCAGCGAAGCCGTGATCGCGCCGGTGCAACCGCGCCTCGAGCGACCGCGGCGGGCGCTCGCCTGGGAGGATGTGCAGCGCCTGCTGAAGGCGGTGGATCGGTCGACACTGATGGGACTGCGCGATTACGCGCTCCTGTTGATGATGAGCACCTACGGTCTTGGAGCGGGCGAGGCCATCCGCTTGCGGTTCGAAGACATCGATTGGGAAGCCGGCACCCTGTCGGTCGTTCGGCCGAAGACGGGGACGGCCTTCATATTGCCGCTTCTGCCGGCGGTCGCTAAGGCGTTGGCAGACTATCTCCACGGCGGGCGCCCCATGGACACACCCACCCGGCATCTGTTCGTGCAGATGCATGTGCCGTTCGGTCCCTTGGCGGCTTCAAGCGCGGTCCGCCATATCGTCGCAAGGCATGCGAGAGTTGCCGGGATATCGGCACCGTTTCTCGGCAGTCACGTGTTGCGGCATTCGCACGCCGCATGCCAGATCGATCTCGGCACCCCGCCGCGCGTGGTCTCAGAGCTTCTTGGGCATCGGGATCCGGAGTCCCTTTCCGCCTACGTGCGGATCGCAACGGAGACGTTGCGTGATGTCGCATTGCCGGTGCCGTCATGACCAGGCGCGGCTGGAGCTGAGTTTGAAGTGTGCCACCTGCAGCTTGGTGCGCTCGCCGCCGAGAACCGCCTAGTCTTCTGACCAGTCGAACTGGAACGCCTCACCAGGTTCGAACGCCAGCGGCACGAAGGTGCCGCGCCCGCTCGTTTGCATCTGTCGCTGGCGGTCCTCTTTCCAGGCACGCGCAAAGGCGGCAACGCGGCCGTATGAGCCCTCATAGCCGAGGCTCATCAGGTCTGCGTGCAACTGCCTGATCGTGCGCTTCTGCTTGCGCGACCTGTTCGCTTCCGTCCTCAGCCAGGCCGACAACCGCTCGGCATAGTTGCTCGGCCGCTCCGGCACCTTGAAACGAGGCTCGACCTCGTCGGATCGCAGTATTTGCGGGTGGTGTTCCGCGAAAGCTCCGTGCGCCGCGCAATCTCCCGGATCGACAGTCCGTCCCGCAGGTGCCAGCGCCGGATAACGCTCAATAACGCCATGTCTATCACTCCAAAGTCCCCCCGCAATCAGCCAGCAGGGGTGGGTTCAAACATGGGTCACTTCTCAATGGAAAAACCGCCTAATCCCGGGTCAGTTCTCGGCGGAAATCAACACGCGGGCAATACCGCTAACAGACTGAAAGCCACAACGATTGATTTTAACTTCATAATTCTACTCCCATTCTCGCGAGGTGTCTCGATCATTTTTCACCAGCTAGGATGCTTCCTTTTCGGAATGTTTTTTGTCCGACATTCGCGATCACCGCTCTGTCGCTGCGCCTCAACGCAGTCCCTTAAATTGCACGCCCCAGCAGAATGAGACGCTGATTTTCGGCCTTAATTAGCAAAGGACGGCTGCTTAGGTTGCCCTGTGGTTCTCCTCGCGAACCGAACGGCTCTGCGTATGTTGAGTCATTGCTGACTCGGACGCGACGACTTACACCGCGTCGGCATCCACCGTGAAGGTATGTCCCGACATACGCTCGCCTGCATCCGAGACAAGAAAGAGCGCCATAGCCGCGATATCATTTGGCAGCACCCCTATCCCCATTGACGAGTTCGCCATGAACCGGGCGCGGATCTCCTCGCGGTCAACGCCCGTTTGAGCAGCTTCCCCGGCGATTACACGCTCTAGACGATCGCCTTCAACCCAGCCGGGACAGATGACGTTGACTCGTATCTTCGAAGGACCCAATTCCTTGGCGAGGCTCTTGGCCAGTCCGATAACGCCCCATTTTGAAGCGTTGTAGGGTGAACGTCGCGCATTGCCCACCAGACCTGCGGTCGACGATATATTTACTATAGCTCCGCCACCGGCCTGTCGCATGAGCGGAGCGGCAAGACGGGCAAGCACGAAATGGCTGGTGAGATTGACCGCCAACGTCCGGTTCCAAGCCTCCAGTGTCATGGATTCAGCGGGTTCGATCGGACCTGCTATCCCGGCATTGTTGATCAGGATATCGATCCCACCGAGCCGCTCGACCGCAGCTGCGAAGAAGCGCTCAGTATCGTTCGCATCGGCAAGGTCACAACACATCGCGCCAATGGCGGGATGGCGCTGTCTTAGCTCTGCAACCTTCAGTTGATCGACACCGCACACCTCCACCTGAGCCCCAGCTTCCGCAAGTGTCTCGGCAATAACACGACCAATACCGGAGGTCGCAGCGGAGACGATAGCTCGGCGACCAGAGAGGGAGAGGGATGGGGTCATTGTGCTGCTCCTAGTTAAATTGAGAGTGGGGATCGAAAGGGGGTTTCAATGAACTTGTGAACCAGATTCTGAAGTTGTTTTCTCAAAGGTGCCACACTGGATTGTGATGGAATTCGGCCGAGTCCTCCGGTAGGTTGAGATTTTCGGCTTATGCGGCGAGCTCAATCTGCTGATCAAGTGTAAGCGCGACGAGCGGATCACCAGCATCGACGGTTGACTTCTACTGCCTTGCGCGAACAGTCCTGGTCATGGCATAGAGCTGGAGGACGGCTGGACCGATGTGCTGAGGAGCCGTTGCGCGCAGTTTTGCCCACCCGTAGTTCATCGAGAAATACGAACCCCATATCAAATCTGCGTGTCGGGTGCATTGTCGGGCCGTGACTCTGCGATGACACCCGGACCAGCCGCCAAGATTTCTCTTCTTGTTTAGTGAAATTTGTTGACGCTTAACGGACGGAGCCTCATATCCTGTCATGTGGGAGGGGACTAGGCCGACCGTAACGGCCTCACATCGTCCGCAGCCGATACAAAGCCCCGAGGAGACGACCTCCGCGACAGACGTCGCAGTTCGTCCGCTGTCAGGGAGGATGGTTTCGTTTCGCTGTTCCACAGGCTCTGCCCGAAGTATTTGCCAGCGGCCGATCTGCTGGATCACCAAGCCCGACTCCAGCGAGCCGGCCTTCACGCGGCGGCGAGTCGTGCCTCGCGCCGCAAGTCCTCGGCTCTGTCCGTTCTCTCCCAGGTGAGCTCGGGCCCTTCGCGGCCGAAGGCCGTACGTCGCGGTCTTGCCTCGGGCGTACGAGATCAAGCATATGGATGATGCCTTTGCGTCTGAAATCAAACAGCTCAAGAATGATGCGCTCTATCGTTTTTTCATTTTGGCGGTCCCGAAAGGTGTGTCGCGGATTGACCCGGGAGTGGCCCCTCCACCAAATGTCCACCTCACCTTATCATCTTCCAATTGGCAATTAGAGCAACCGCCCGCATCGTCCTCACGGATGTGGGGGTTAGCGCCGCAGGGTATGATACTCCAGCTCTTCGCGGTCATTGCGACTGGTGACCGTGATTTCTGGAAATTCGGTCATACAGGTCGCCGAACGTAGTCGCCTTGATTATCTCATCCAATTGTGGCGACCTCCAGTGGTCGCTTTTCGTCAAATAAGACTGCAGCTCTGCTGCGATAAGGCTGTCTCCCCCAACATCAAAGAAGTTATCTTCCCAGCCTATATCTTGAACGCCAATAATAGTCTTGACTCCATCAAGGAAAAAGCTTCTCTGATCACCGTTAGTCAAAATGTTGTCTTTACCTTTTTCGACTTCTTCTTTCTTTCGCAGAGATCTTTTCTCTTCTTCCGGCTGCTCGTCTGGCGTCGTGAACACGTCCTCCCGTTGCCGTTCTCGCTCCTCGGTCTGCGGCGGAGCCGTCAAGCCTGCAGGCTGACCCTCCGGCCAGCAACGGTGACCATCAAACGAGTATGTCGGAAGCGAGACCCGCCGGCGGGAACCGAATGGTTCCAATTGATCCCCCACTCGTTTCCAATCCACCGAAACACCCAAAGCCCAGAGGTTCCCAAGACATTCCAGAAGAACATGACGGTCGGTGAACTCCTCGTCGTTCCTGTCGCGCGCGGCTGGTATAATCGCTGGAATTCTGGTCTTACGATCCTCTGAACTGATTGCTTCATGAGCGAAACGCGCCAGATTGCGTGAGGGGCCAAGGTCAATGAGAGCAGTTGCACCGGCCGCGACGATAGCCGCGACAGACCGATCGAATCGGATCGTTCCACTTGCTTGCCTGCTCCAGTAGGTCTCGGGTAGAGGCTCTTTCGCCTCGTGCAGATATCCCCCTGAATTGAGCGCGATGGCCAGAGCCGGTACTCGCTTATCGAGCGTGCGGACATGTGCATCGATAATATCAGCTGCCGGTTTCATTAGTGGAGAGTGGCTGGGGACGCCGCCTGTGTTGAGGATCTGGTTGGGAATTTCTGCCTTCTCGAGCCCCTCCTGCAGCCTTTCAATCAATTCCCGTTTCCCGGTGAACACGACACTGGTTTTGGAATTCACGACGCCAATACTAATCTCGCCAGCTTCAGCCCGGCCACGCCAGGCGTCCTCCCTGAGGATGTGTTCAGCCTCCTCCGGGCTGCGTTTGACCGCAAGCATAGCACCGTCGACACCAAGATTCGCCATCGCGCGACCACGGGCGACCATCAAGGCTACAGCGTCGTCCAGTTGCAGAATGCCCGCCAGGGTGGCCACGACGTATTCGCTCATGCTGTGTCCGACAAGGTAACCGGGATGCACGCCACACGATTCCAGCAAATGTGCCATAGCGTACTGCACGGAGAAGATCATGACGTTGATTTCTTCAAAGGAAGCGGCCTCGTATGCATCGTTTCCCCCGAACACGAGTGACACCAGATCACGATCGAGGACCTGGCGACTGGTGGCGGCACACGTCAAGAACGCCTGGCGAAAATCCGGTACATGATCAAATAGGTCCTTGAACATCCCTGCGTGCTGCACTCCGCCGCCCGGCAGCATGAACGCAATCGAAGGCGAAGAAAGAATTCGATCAGCCGCACTATCGGCCTCTTCTTCTAATCTCTTGATGGCCGTGTCCAAGTTGCGCGCCACAACGACAGTTCGATGCTCGAACTGGCATCTCGCCACGCGTAGTGTGTGAGCGACGTCGCCAAGATCGATATCGCGGTTACGCCGCAGGAACGCGGCTAGATTCCGGCAGGCCCGGCTTAACGCCGAGGAGGTCTTTGCAGATAGACACAGGGCGTGGGATCCCCGATCGACCGGTCCGGGCCAGGCCCTTACCTTCTCGTCCATCCATTCCTGCAGAATGACATGGCAGTTGGTTCCGCCCATGCCGAGCCCCGTGACTCCGGCAGTGCGCGGCCGTCCCGGCGGGCGGGGCCAAGGTCTAAGCTTCTCGTTGATAAAGAAGGGCGTGTCTTCCAGACCGAGATCTTCGTTCAGCCGGTTGATATTGATTGTCGCGGGGATTACTCCATGCTGAAGGGTGAGAACTGTCTTGATAAAGCTTGCCACCCCTGAGGCGATATTTGCGTGGCCGATATTGGGTTTAATTGACCCAAGCGCACAAGCGTTGCCCGTTTTCGCTTGCCCCGCGAAGACCTCTGCCAGAGCGCGGACCTCGATCGGGTCGCCGACCTTGGTGCCGGTACCATGAGTTTCGATGTATTCCACATCTTCAGGGCCAAGTGCCGCGGAGGCAAGTGCTTGGCGCACAACGTCAGCCTGGCCTCGCGCGCTAGGCGCCGAGAAGGACGATTTGGCGCGGCCATCGTTGTTAATGGCACATCCTTTTACCACCGCGTGGATCGGGTCATTCGCCTCAAGCGCGTCTTCAAGGCGCTTGAGAACGACAACCCCTACCCCATCTCCGAGCACCGTGCCACTGGCATTGGCATCAAAGGCTCGGCACACACCGTCCGAAGAATTAATGTAGCCCTTGACAAACTGATACCCCGCTTGAGGGAAGGTGATACTTGAGCCCCCTGCTAACGCCATGTCGCAATAGCCGGCCGCTAGCGACTGAGCGGCGAGCGCGACCGCCACTAACCCAGTTGAGCATGAGGTTTGCACGGCAATGCTTGGACCGTTGAGGTTCAGCATGTAGGATACGCGCGAGGCGAGGTAGTCCTTCTCGTTGCCGAGCTCCGTCAGGAAAGCGAGTGGTGGGTTGGTAGGATCGACGAGGCCGCCGCCCTTCAAATAATGCAGTAGATAGAGTGGGAGAGAAGAACCTGCGAACACTCCGGTCCGGCCTTCATGCTGGGTTGGCGCATATCCAGCCGACTCGAGTGCCTTCCAGCAGCATTCGAGAAACAGGCGATGCTGCGGGTCCATTAACGTTGCCTCACGCCTCGAAAGTTTCCAGAAATCCGGATCGAAAAGGTCCACATCCTTGAGATGGGCGCCCACGCGCACATAATCGGGGCGCTTCAGGAGAGCCTCCGGAAGGCCCCGGGCCTTGAGTTCCTGCGTGGAGAGCGAGGTGATCGAGCACACCCCATGGCGGAGGTTCTCCCACAGCGCGTCCACAGTCTCCGCACCAGGAAAACGCGCGGCCATGCCAATCACCGCAATGTCCATACTGGAGCTGCGTCGATGGTCCACCGCTTTCACGTGCGGGCTACACGACAAGACTGGCGCTGTTTTGGGGAGCTTGGCGATTCGAGGACGCCCCTGCCCGCGAATGGGCTTGCGGAGAAGAGCCGCGAGTTCGTTAAAGGTTGGATTGAGGAAGACCTCCACTACCCGGAGCTCCACCTTCAGACTCTTACGAAGCTGCGTGCAGAGACGGGCAGCCAGAAGGGAGTGTCCGCCGCAGTCGAAAAAGTTGTCGCCCGGATCAGCAGCTTCGGACTGGAGAACGTCGCGCCAAGCCGCGCGAAGTGCCGATTCGACCTCGTCTTCGACCTCGTCTTCGACCTCGTCGGTACCGGTCATCGGAGCGCACGCCTCTTGCGCGAGCCCGCGAAGGAGCGACCGATCAAGTTTCCCGTTAGCCGCGATGGGCAATTCCGTCAGAGACACGAGCTCTGACGGAATTGCGTAGTGCGGCAGCTCAGACTTCAGGTGCGACCGCAAGGCCGCCTGCCAGCCCTTGCCCCTATTCCGTAAGACTACATAAGCGATCAGCCGATCAGGCTGGCCGGTCGTCGGATCGAGCTCGGGCACAACGGCTGCGGAGCAGACGCTGGAGTACCGAAGCAAAGCAGCTTCTATAGACGCTGGAACGACGCTGTATCCTCGGATTTTCACCATGAAAGCGCAGCGCCCGATAATCTCCAATTGGCCACCGGGCAGCATGCGGCCAAGATCGCCGGTGCGGAACATCGTGCCCCCAGCTCGGAACGGGTCGGGAAAGAACCTTTCCCGTGTCATCTCCGGGCTGTCGAGATATCCATGAGCCAAGACATCGCCGCCGACGAAGACCTCGCCCAGGAAACCCAGCGGTACGGGATCGCGTTCCTCGCCGAGGATATAGACACTGACATTGTGATGAGGCGGACCGACCGGGACGACCTTCTGTGTTGTCGCAGGATCGATCTCGCTCAGGTCAATATACGAGATGTCATGTGCCTCCGCTGCGCCGTAGTGATTGATAATCTTGACGTGCGGCAGCGCATCTCTCACTCGCGCAAACAGCGCTGCTGTTAACACCTCGCCTGATAGGATGATCAATCGGAGATCGGTAAGGCGGGAGGGGACGTCGAGCAAGCCGCTGCTAAGAAGCACATCCAACAGTGAAGGGGTTAGCAATATTCTCGAAATTCGATTTCGTTCCAGATAGTCGACCAGCTGGGGCGGATCGTAGATAACGTCGTCAGGAACAAGATAGGCTGGAATCCCGGCGAGGATCGGCCGCATTATCTCCCCGACCAAGAAGAGATTGACCGCCTCGCGCTCATCAGCCGCATATGGCAGCGCGTGATAGCGCAACTGGTAAGCGCTCACAGAACTTCGGTGAGGTAAAACGACCCCTTTTGGTTCACCAGTCGTCCCAGACGAAAATACAATCAGGGCCGGGGCATCGAGATCTACCGCTTGGGGATTGGCCGGGCTTGCCTTCCCGAGTTGCGCTTGCCAAGCCTCGTCGAGCGACAGCACAAGGCCCGACCAGTCAGGCGGAAGATTAGCCGCGAAGCGGTTGTTGGTGACAACGATTTCGACCGCTGCCTTCTCAAGTAGTCGTTTTACCGCAGCAACTGGCAGTGCTTTGTCAAGCAGGACGTAGGCCGCCCCTGTCTTAAGGATACCGATCAGCCCAACGGCATATTCAGGGGAAGTATCCATCAGGATACCGATGCGCGAACCTCGGCTTTGACCATGTCCGAGGAGATGTCCGGATAGAGTCTCGCTCAGCTCATCGAGTTCACGATATGTGATGGTCGCAGCCTCTGAAACGATCGCAGGACTGTCGGGGGTTAAAGCCGCTTGTTTGCGGAATTGCTCATGCAGTGTGAGATCATTGTAGGGGACTGCCTCGCCGTGTTGGATGGAACCCGAAAGCTGCCCCTTCACCTCGCTGATCTCGCGCATAAGGCTAGACACCACCTCCTCCGTAAGAGAATGGGTGAAAAAGTGATCGCCATCAAACATAATCCGGGCAAAGCGCGACGTAGTAAGCCGACGCCATTCGTCTAGATCATTGGCATTGATTTCGTCCTTAACTCCACCCATTGCGGTGATTGCCGCCTTGAGAGGTGTTGGTAGGTTTCGGTCGTAAGTCTCCGCAAGTTCGAAGTCGGCCCGCAGCGGCGGCAAAATGAAATCCAGTAGCAGTTTCTCGTTTGCCAGCGCCTTCTTGGGGACCAGGCCAAGGGTGCGAACCACATTGGCTAACTTATCATCCGCGTAGGTATACATCGGCGGCTCTTCCGGAGGCAGGTCGGCCGACGGGTGAGCAGACACGACAACATGGAAGGGAGATGGCCGACCGGCCTTCTCCAGAGAGCGGGCAACCTCATAAGCCACGAGGGCTCCCATGCTGTGGCCGAAGAAAATAAAGGGTCTGTCGCTGTACGCTTGGAGCGCCTCAGTGACCATGGATACCAGTACGTCCATGCTGCGGATGGCAGCCTCACTTGACCGTTTGCCACGCCCGGGCAGATCGAGGCAAATAAGTTCAACGTCCTCGGGGATATAGTCCGGCCAATTACGGAACGACTGGACGCCCCCGCCCCCGTGCGGGAAACAGATTATCCTATACGACACCTCAAGTGAGCTCTTTAAAACTCTAAGCAACGCGTTGTCTTTACAAGAAATTTGTTCCATCTCAAACTACTCCATTTGCTAACTTCATAAATACCATAAGTGCGCCACGATAAAAAGATATGTTTAAGAATTTTACTTTACGACTAGTAAAGCTATTTTAACAAAATTCTTAATGTTCGTAATGTTTCGTAATATTTTTGGAGAGAAGCCGAGATTTTCGTTTAACAATTATGCTAGGACATTCCGTCTGCTGACATTGTTTTGAATCACTCTCGATCGATTTCATGCTTGCTCCAGACCATCTGTGCCTAGATTAGTTTCCGTCCACAAACGTGCGCATTCGTAGCGTTTACAAAGAGTTACACCCTGCCGATTGGCCTTGACGACGGCATGGATAGGATCATGGCGCTGACTGTCGACAGACTGGTGTCATTGGCACGATCAGGCGCACGCCACGAGGGCCGACAAATAGCCGGAGCGATGCAACTGCGATGCCGGGTGCGTCAGGTCGCTTGGGGCGGACGAGGTTGTAGCCACGACCGAGGACCACGTAAGTCTTGAAGTGATCAAGGCCACGCCAGGTACAGCGCGCCAGGCCGTAGGCGCGCTTCAAGCACGATATTCCGGCTTCGATGCCCCTGCCAGCTATGACGGCAAGGAGATTCGCCGGACATATTCGGCGCTGGGGAATTCACCGTGATGATCTCCTCCGACCATCGAACATGTGGAAGGGAGATGTGACGGGGACCGGCAGATGGTGTCGATCCTCACCTGCGTGCTGACCGACGGATTGAGCTCGGTCGAGGCCGCCTGTCAGGAAGCCATCGAGCACGGCGTCTCGTGGGCCGGTTTCCTCAACATCCTGGCCCGCAGCCGCGATCCGGCGCCGGGCACGATCCTTTCCATTCCACAGGCGCTGAAGCTCGCTCACGAGCCGATCGCCGACTGCGCCCGCTATGACAGCCTCAGGAGGACGAACAGCCATGGAACGCACCGAAGTACTGGAACTGATGGGGGCGCTGAAACTCTTCGGGATGCGCGCGGCCTATGACGAGATCATGGGCGTCGCCATTAAGCGGCAGCACGAACCGCCGAAGATCGTCGGCGATCTGTTGCAGGCCGAGATATCGGAGAAGCAGGCCCGCTCCATCAAGTACCAGCTCACCGTACAACCTTCCGCTGGCCAAGGATATCGAGGACTTCGATTTTGCCGGCGCGCCGGTCAACGAGAGCCTGATCCGCGACCTCGCCGCCGGCGCCTTCGTCGCCGATCAGCGCAATGTCGTCCTGGTCGGCGGGACAGGCACCGGCAAGTCGCACCTGGCGATCGCCATTGCCCGTTCTCTCATCCGCAACGGCCCACGCGGGCGCTTCTTCAACGTTGTCGACCTCGTCAACAGGCTCGAGACCGAGACCGTGCCGGCCGGCAGGGCCGCATTGCCGATCATCTTACCCGACTCGACTTCGTCGTCTTCGATGAACTCGGCTATCTTCCCTTCGCCCAGGCCGGCGGGCAGTTGCTCTTCCATCCGGTCTCAAAGCTTAACGAACGCACCAGTGTCATCATCACCACCAATCTCGCCTTCGGGGAATGGCCGAGCGTCTTCGGCGACGCCAAGATGACAACCGCGCTGCTCGACCGCCTCACCCATCACTGCGAGATCGCCGAGACTGGCAACGAATCCTGGCGCTTCAAGAGCCGCTCTCAAAGCTGAAGTCCAAAAGCCAATCAGTCGCGCCCGATCAGGCTGTGCAACCCCGACCAGCTTCGCCTGATCGGGCGCTTACCGGCGTGCCTCTCAACACCGAAAGCCGGGGTCCCTTTTGCGCGAAAAAACAGGGTCCCGATTCCGTGGTCATTGACATTTGCTTTCAAAGCCGCCGTGAATGGTACGATTCGCTGCCGCCGCCGAGCCAGGTCGTCGGCCTCTAGGCCGGCGCCTGCGCTGCCGGTGATCTCAAACGCGGGCCTGACATGCGCCGCTCCGAATTCACCGGCCTTGACCTCATGCGTGATGACCACGGTGATGGCGCCGGCTGGATCAGGATCCATCCGGAAGAGGTGTATCGGTGATGCTGTAGGAAAAAACCAGTTGGGCGAGGGCGAGGGCGGCCGGCCAATCTCATCAATGCGCAACACGTCCAGCACATAAAAAGGAAGGCCTGACGTCTGTCGCGTCCGCGACACTGTCTTCGATGTACGTCCTCTAACTTCACTCTCATGCCCTTGAATCATGGCCCGTAAAATCGACGACGTTATTTCTGCTCGGTGGCACGACTTTTGCTCCCATCCCCTTGGAGTAGGGAGCTGCCCACCAACATTCAGGTGGCGGTTGAGCTAATCCATTCGTGCTTCATCAAAGGCTACAACTGCCGATAGGGAGATCTAGCTCACATGCATGCGACGCTGAAGACTTTATCTCATTTTGATCGAGCTCACGTTGCCCACTTAAAGCTCGAGCCCGAGCAAGAACAGTTTGTCGATTCATTGGATTTTGTGTTCTCCGAGCTTCAAGGTAACGCGCGCCCCGACCTGGAGCACGCATTTTCAGTCGTTGTCAGCCATCAGATCGTTGGCTTCTTTGTCCTGCGTGAAAAAGCGGCCTTGCCTGAATGGGCCCCGCCAGGCGTGATTACCTTGCACAGCTTTCGTGTGGGGCGGGGATACCAAGGTAACGGATATGGAAAAGCGGCTTCCAGACTTGTCTCTCAATGGATTTCGACAAACCGCCCATCGGTCAGGCGCCTCATGCTTACCGTTGAAGAAGATAATGTAAGGGCTAGACATTTTTATATGACATCTGGGTTTTCTGACACCAGCGCTACTTACTACGACAAAAAGTTTGGTTTTCAGAATGTTCTTGAACGCAAGATAAAGTCCGTCTGAAGTTGTGATTATTGTGACTTCCTTTGTCGGCTGTTGCCCGATCATCGCACCGGTCAAATAGTTCATGCTATTCCCCGTTTACACTCTCCAACTGACCCAGTGCCCCCCGAGCGTGAAGCAGCGAAGCTAAAGTCGAGGCCGCGGAATAGCGATGGCTAAAGCGGGATTGGCCCCACCGACTTAACCTCTTCCATAATGACGCAAGTTCGGAAGCTCTTCACGTTTCCTTCCTTGAAAAATAATTGTCTTGTAAGAGACGTATACTCCCCCATGTCTCTGGTATTAATTAGGAGGATGAAGTCTGCCTCTCCGGTAACGTGGTAGCATTGCTGCACCTGAGGGCAGTTCAGGAACCGTCTTTTCATCCCGTCGAGCAAATCCAGTTTTCCGCTTTTAGCCGTCACCTCCACGATGACCGTCTGAGGACACCCAATCGGTCTCTCGTCTGAGATGGACATGAAATCGTCGAGCCCCGTTTTGCCTGCCTGGATCATCTACTAGGCACTCTCCTGATATACTTGGCTCTCGGTACAAATTCTGCGCCCTGATAGTAGTCACGTCGGAGGCTGCTATCTCTGGCTCTGAACCACGTGCCGGAGAGTGAAAATGACCACCGCGCGGATGGTTCGAGGCCAGGACCCGTCGCCGTCGCTTTCGTCGTAAGGTTCGTCAGCTATGACGAAACCGGCCTCGCGCACAAAATTGCTGACAGTCCCGAGAACCGTTGACTTGAAACATGGGAGGGACCTGGACCCCGCAACCTGTCTACGAACCGACACGCGCGATCCTCTCTTCACGCCAAGTCAGCGGCGTCTTTCAATCCCGATACGATCAGGTCGGTTCGCAATCCCTGTCCGGCCCCCAGAAACCCGCGAGACTTTGTCCACATACTCCACTCCTTCAAGTGGATCGGTGTTTATCGATGAACTCTTTCACCCTCCCTTTGCGGTGCACCTTAGCGTGCTCCCAACGTTCCGATATCGCGGCGCATGTCAGCTGCATGTCCCGAAAATGCGTTTTTGCTACGGAAAGCTGGTCATCGGTTGAGCTTTTTCCGGGTCCTCCTCCGAACTGCAGAGCATCTCTGCACTCTTCAAGGCTCGCTGGTAATTCGCCAGCGAATTGGCTGGCCAACTCGCTTCGGCGCTCCGCGACGCTGCTATCCAGAGACAAGCGCCTGGTGATCTCGCCAATTCGTGTGTGGGCCTTCCTGAAAGGCATGCCTCGCGACGCCATCCGTTCGGCGGCGACGGCCGTCATTGATGACCCGTCTTCCAGATTTTCACGCATCGACTGCACGTTGAACGACATGTATTTCACGATAAGCGATGTGAGGATGATAGCCCTTTTCAGGGCCTCCTCTGAAAGCCTGAGAGGAGAGCAGCCGTAGTTGCTTGTCTCGATCGAGTTGCTGAAAGGTGCTTTGCAGGTAGCAGTTGCCGCAGAAACGTATGCGCCAATTACGGTGCTTCCCGACCCCTTGATGTGTTCAAGTAGGAACGGGTTCTTCTTTTGCGGCAGCATGGACGAGCCTCCGGCAAGATTTCGAGGAATGTCAATAAGAGCGAACTCACGAGTCGTCCAGACCTGCAGATCCTGGGCCACACGGCTGAGCAAGGTTGAGATGCTAGCAAAGATTGAAAGTGCGTGCAGGTGATGGTCTCGGCTCGCGACCGCGTCAAGTGAGTTGAACGACGGCTCTTCAAATCCTAGAAGACTTGCGGTTTTCAAAGGATCAATCGGCATACTGGTGCCTCCGCCGGCACCAGCTCCCATAGGGCAGTTCCTGATGTCTTCCAGCAGGCTATGGAGGCGCTGGCGTTCGCGCCCCAGAGCGAAGAAGACGCCAAGCAAGTAGTGCCCTGGCGATCCGGGGAGTGCGATCTGGTATTGACTGTAGAGCGGAGCCACTAGTCTCGATGCCTCTTCCGCTCGCTGCAGCAGGGCATCTTGTGCAATTTCAATCTGTTGGGAGATGGAACACGCGGCCTCCCGGAGAGCCAGGAGAGAAATGGTCGCGTTCAAGTCGTTGCGGGACCTCGCAAGGTGCAGCCAGCCGGCCTTTTCTGTGCCAGCTCTGGCGGCAAGTTCGGCCTCATAAGCAAGATAGAGACCACGCGGCGCATCACGGCCCTCTAAAGACTGAAAGCCCTCGTCCTGGAGGTCCAAGATGTGCTTGAGGAGGTCGGCAGCGGCTGTTTGGCTGATCAAGCCCTCATCAGTGAGCATCACTAGATGTGCTTCGTCTATGGCCGTCTGGTACTGCAAAAGGCGGCCGTCGCGCGAAAGTTCGATAGGCGGAGCGAGCAACTTCATCGCTTCGGGATGTAGGTTCCACGTACCTTCGGTTGACCCAGCGACGTGCTTGTTGTCCGCCTCGCTAGGAGCCGCCTCGATATCGATTACAATGGAATTGATCATCCGTTGAGCTGCCGCCGCGGCCGCATTGAGTTCATCAGAGACGCCTATCGCGTAGGCGACGCGGTCTCTGAAGTCGCCATTTATTTCAACTTCCTCCCCCTCAGATTTTAGGAGGCCCGCCTCCGGCACTGTCGGGTCTGGATTTCGAGAAAAGCCCAGGCGTTTAAGCTTGCCGGATTTATGAACGAGTTGGAAACGGATGGCTCCCGCCCTTGTGCTCACGCGTGGAGGCGTGAAACCTTCTCCCGCGTAAAGTCTAATCACCGTGTCAAGGATTGACGTTCCCAGGGCATGGGAGAGCATGACTGGAATCATCCCTCCAGCCAGCCTGGGGTTGACCTCGATGATGACGGGGCCTGACTCCGCCATCACGAACTCTACATGAGCCGGTCCGAAATTCAGGCCCAGCGCCGACACCGCGCCTGCGGCAAAAGAGGCCAATTCCCGTTGAGATGGCTCCGGTAGCGGTGCCGGGAAGTCGTGCCCCACCTCGACGAAGCAGGGAGCCGGCCCTTTGTGCTTGGCAAGAATTCCAAGACAATGCAGCGTACCATCGTACGCAATTATCTCTGCAGAGTATTCCTTACCCTCGACATACTGCTGGATGAGGATGTCGGGACTTGGCAAATCTACTTGATCGAGGAGTGAGCCCCTTGCGCTCTCAAACGCCTTGATGGCGGCTGCGGCACTTTCGCACAACCTCACGCCGCTACTACCACTTCCGGACACCGGTTTGACGACCACCGGCAGAGTAGCTTGCGCAAGAATATTCTCGACATCTCTGACGGTAGTGGCCAGCCGTGTTTCAGGGATCGTGATTGATTGTCGCTGTAACTCGGCCGCTTGCCTCCATTTGTTCCGGCATGTGGCTATAGCCTCCGAATTCGCTGCTGGTAGCCCCATCTCCGTCGCGGCACTTGACGCTGCTTCCACAAAATAATCCGACGACGAGTATATACCTGCCAAGCCTCTTAATTTGGCAGCGACCCCGACGAGTTCGTCCAGACTGCGCGTTTCAGCTTCGATCACTTGAGCGACCGAGTCCTTAAGAAAGGGATAGCGCGCAGGATTGCGCGTAACGAGGTAGGTCTCAAAACCCAGGAGTCGGGCCCGCTTCATCAATAGTTCGCCGGTGCCAGTCGTGTTGCTTTCCACGAAAAGGAAGCTACCTCTGTTCATCAAACTTCCTCCAAAAGGCTCAGGACAGCTTCCCGGCTTTTCCGCTTCCAAAGATATCGGTTCCATGGCGGGAGAGCGGTCGAAGGGTGATTTTCGGTTACCGGCGCGTCTAGCAGAACACCTTCATGTAGACATGCGTTCTGCTCGAGCCAGTCGCGGTCGTAAACAGCTTCAACGTAGCGGTGGCCTTCATCAGGACATATGACGACTACGGTCTCTCCTGTATACTGTCGAGCGCGCCAACGCCCAACGATGTAGCTCGCTCCCGAGGTCGGACCGGCGAAAACGGCGTGCCGCTCGTGGAGGCTTTGCGTTGCAGCAAATGCGAGCGGAGCCGAGAGGAGATGCACCTCGTCATAGAGTTCATGCTTCACGTTCTTGGGGACAAGACTGTTCCCAAGCCCCCGCAATTTCCGTTCGCCGTCCTGTTGGCCAAAAATGACGCTGTTGAAGGTGTCCACTCCAATCAGGCGCGCGCCAGGGGCTTTTTGGCGGAGGCGCTCTATCGTTCCGCAAGTAGAGCCGCCTGACCCCACAGAACCGACCAGAGTTACGTCGGCGTCCAACATCCCTGATATCTGATCGGCAAAGGGCTCATAGGCTGCGGGGTTGTCGGGTGTTTCGTATTGCCGGGGCCAGAAACAGGAGTGGCCCAACAGTCTCATCCTGGCGTGTAATGCGTCGAGGCGGCTTCTTTGATAGCCACCCTGCTTCGCCTTTTCAGTTATTATGAAGACTTCGGCTCCCAAGGACCTCAACCTGTTTTCCAGGCCTTTGTCCATCACTGGGTCTGTGAAGATTTCGAGTTGAAATCCACCTTCCCGGCAAACTACGGCCAAGCCCAGCGCGAAGGTTCCGCTCGAGGTCTCGAGAACTTTCGTGCCGCGCGTCAAAGTTCCTCGAGCCAGCGCTTGCTCAATGATGTACTTTGCAGGGAGAAGCTTCATGAACGCGAACTGCGCAAGATAGAGATTCGTCTCACACCTAATAATGCTGGGGAGAGCATAGGCATCAGAATAGCCGGAGAATGGCAGGCGTTTGCGAATAGCGTCCATATTCCTCACCTCAGTGGCTGCCAGTCATGGTCAGATATATTTTTGGCGAGTCGTCGAACGGCGATACTTGGGCGAGCACGGACTGGAGCTTCTGTGGAAAGTCAGCCGCCATTCGGTCAAGCAGGATTCCAACCATTGTGCCGCTGTGCGCGACTATGACCCCGAGAGCGCCAGCGGCCTCGGATGCTTTCAGCATTGAGTTCATATGCTTCTTTGGAGCTCGCTCCTGATGCAAGAGCGCGCTGGCCGTAGCTATTCTGCCGATCGTGGCCGTGTCACCCTGCCGAATTGCCATCCGTGCGCGGTCGAGTAATTGGCCATATTCTGCTCTGTGACTGGCGGAGATTTCACCTCGCCGTTGATCATAGTCGACGGTTTCGACCGTCCCTCCTTCATCGATACCTACGATTGCAAGCGGCGGCATTTGCCCAAGGAAGGAGAGAAGGCTACATGCTCGCTGCTGATATGCGACCACGCCTGGGTACATCACCCCGTCGGATGGCTCGATCTCCGCCATCAGCTTCTCGATCAATGACGTCCGGACTTTAAGCTTGAAGCAGCAGGCGATTGACCGTGCAGCCGCAACAAGATCCGCGGACGAACTCGCCAGCCCTTTGCCTTCCGGGAGCTCAGATTGCAAAAGGAGGGTTCCTCCTGAGGCGCCGAGCGCAATTACGAGACTCTCAGCCAGTCGTTTTGCTTTCGCTTTATGCGACGGATAAACGGTTACAGATCGTGTGCCTGCAATCGGCATGAAGTGAGCTCGCGCAAAGAGCGCTATGGGCATCGTGACCAAGAAGTGAGGGTCCCGAGGAACGGAGCCGACCGGCAACTGACCTTGCAGCAACTCGCCGAATGTACCGCAGCAAAGAGCACCGCTAGAATGAACACTTGGCTGCTGCCCGTCCTCGGCGATAGTCTGAGCCGCATCTGCGCCATCGAACGTCTGGTGATACATGTAAGGCCTCCAAACTTCATCGGCGGCCGCTTCGAGAAGTTCCCTAGTCGGCATGCTCGCCCCGTTGGGGCCGATGGGATGGGTGGAGTTTTGGATCGCCATATCACTTCCCCGTCAGATACATTGACGTGCGATTTTCTGTTACGAAGGTGAGATCGAAATCATCGGAAGATGGGCTCGCATTTAATTTGGGATATTTGGAAGTAGATATGGTGCCATGACCTCCGACTTTTGGTGAACGTAGCATTGTCAGCAATTTTAGATCGTAAAGATTCTGTGAAATTACTTGAAATATCTGTTGCACTGTTGGTCACCGGCAGCGTCGCGTGGAGCGTCTCAGCGAATTTCGGTGGTGTTCGATATTGGAGGGCCGTCAGTTTAACCAGTTAGTGATCCTGCTTTGCGGTAACCGCCAATCAGACCAATGTTGGACGGGACACTTCGCGATGATTTTCGCTGGAGATTGGTTTGCAATCTCCACCCAAGTCCGGACTTGGAAGCTTTGCGTTCAGCCGAAGGTGTAGCCTATCGGCTGAACGCCCTAGCTGAGCCGGCGCGGGCCGGTGAATCGAAAGGCGCGGACTCTGGAGGAAGCGATGGCGCCAGCGCGAATGTCTCACGGCGAGCGCATGGATTGAGCCCGCAGCAGGCGCAAGCGAAAACGTTGCACAAGCGGGCACCGCGCGGTTCCCGGAGCCCCCCCGGCCGTGTGGTGTTGGTGTCATTTGCTGCAATCCTCATGCCTACGGCTCGTGCGTGCGATCCCGCAGGCGAGGCGCCCAGCAGGGCAGGGCTCAACGCAGGGCTACGAATCCAGGTTAACGGTGAAGCTCGCCGATAATTGAGGCAAGGTAGTCAGTGCTTCGGCCGGCCTCTTTTCGTCTGAGTTTGATGGAGTGCTTGTCGCCGACAGCTCTGACGAGGTGGCGCACAATAGGCATGTTGATGGCGCCATGGCCTTTTCTGAGCCGCGACCGATCGACGTTGAAGACGACGTCGAGGGTCCAGTGAGAGCGTTCTCGACCAGCCAGTGGCCGCGCACGGCGTAAGCGGCCCGTTCGGCCGTCAACGCGGCGGGGCGATAAAGTATCGCGAGTCGAAGCGGCTTCTATCCTTCAGTCCGGTGCGCGAGTTGACGCGCACGATGGTTGTGGCGCCTGGCAGGCGCAGTTCGCCGGGAAAGCGACGCTGGCCTTCGAGCCAGCCGGCCTCGCGACTAACGGTGACAGTGCGCTCCTTGATGCGGCCATGGGCCTTGTCGAGATCGCCGAAGCTGTCGAGACGATCGGCGGGAGCGTCGTCGAAATAGCGCTCGATCTCGGCTCGCAGCGTCGGCTGGTTCGCCTTGACGGCGAACAGGTAGTCGGCGCCGGCATCCCTGATGACGTTGGCGATGGCGGCATTGATGGCGATGGCGTCGATCGAGACGATCGCGCCCTTGAGGCCATCAAGTGCCGCCAGCACCGGGATCGCGCTCGGACTAATTTCGGTTCTGTCGCGATCCCAGATTTTTAACGCGAAGAATTGTGCGACGAAAGAGTTGCCGCCCATTACGCTCCTCAACATCCCCACCTGATCGAAAACGCTGGCTCATCGACACTAGCGATGTGTCCAATGCCGCTTTCTGTACGCAAGGTTTCACTCTGTCCGACATCCGACAATTGTTGGATGTGAGACAGGGCGCCAAATCCGCTAACCCGGTGTTTTAATCCAATCTTCCTCTCTGGCACGCTCTGTGCAGCGTGGCTTGCGAACGCATCAGCTAGAAAATAGTCCCATGATCACACTCACTGAAAACGCCGTCGCCGCCGTCAAGGCCGCGCTTTCCCGCGCCGACGAGCCGGCGGAAGGCTTTCGTATCATGGTCGAGGCGGGCGGCTGCGCCGGCCTCCAATACCTGATGGGTCTGGAAAGCGTCTCGCGCGAGGGGGATGCCGTTATGGAGACGGACGGGGTCAAGGTGTTCCTCGACGCAAGCTCCCAGCCCCATCTCGCCGGCACGACCGTTGACTTCGTCACGGGCCTGGAGTCCTCGGGCTTTGTCTTCGACAATCCCAATGCGCGGGACAAATGCGCCTGCGGCAAGTCCTTCGGCTAGCCGCCATCACGACAAGGATTGGCGCCGTGCGGGATAATACCGACAACGTCTACCTCTTCAGCGACAAGCTCTATTTCATCAACCCGAACAATGTCGGCGCTTTGGAAACTCCCAATGCGGCCGGCGAGGTCGGCGCCGTCGCCTGCGGCGATGGGCTTAAATTGACGATGGGTTTCGACCGTAAGACGCAGACGATCACCGCCGCAACGTTCCAGACCTTCGGCCGCGGCTCGGCCATAACCGCTTCCTCGGCGTTTACCGAATTCATCCTCGGTAAGACCATCGATGAAGCCGTTCAGATCACCGATCAGGATATGGCGGATTTTCTCGGCGCCCTGCCGCCGCACACGACCTGCTCATCGCTCGACCGCCTCATCCTGGAGCGCGGCTTGCGGCTGATGAGCGAGTTCTTCCGTGCTGTAAGGCAGGCTTTCGAGGAGACGCCAGGATTCTCACGCCTGGTCCTCGCAAAGGCACCATCGGCATGAGCGGCGTGATCAAGGGGTTTCCCGTGGTGATAGGCTTCGAGGAGCCAGATGCCCTTCCCCGCAGCCTCCGCTCGCAGAAACCTAGTTCTGCGTGGAGTTCGGGCGAGTGGGTTTTCGGCAACGAGCCTCGACGGTGGAACGCGCTGCAGAACGTGCAGTGGGACATTTCCCACCTTTTGCCGCGTCTCGTAAGCCAGCATAGATGCTCCTTTGCTCGCTCGAAGGCCGCTTAAGCAATGTCATATGCGGTCAAGGAAATCGTCTACACCCTTCAAGGTGAAGGACGAAATGCCGGGCGGGCCGCCGTATTTTGTCGTTTCGCCGGCTGTAACCTTTGGTCGGGACGTGAAGGCGACCGGGCAAAAGCATTCTGCGGATTTTGCGACACCGATTTCGTTGGGGTAGATGGCCCCGGTGGCGGACATTTTGACACCGCACGGCAGCTTGCGTTGGCGATCGAACAAGCCTGGCGCGGGTCGGGAGCTGGGCAGCGTCTTGTCGTGCTCACCGGAGGGGAACCCCTCCTCCAGATCGATGAAGAACTCCTGGAAGCGCTGCATTCCTTGGCGTTTGAAATTGCCGTGGAGACCAACGGTACCATCCCTACACCCGCCGGCATCGACTGGCTGTGCGTCAGTCCGAAATGCAATGCACGCCTCGTGGTCATGGCAGGGGACGAGCTAAAGCTTGTATATCCTCAGATTGGCGCGGAGCCTGAACATTTCGAAGTTCTCGCGTTTGAGCACCTTTTGCTTCAGCCGATGGATGGGCCCGAGCGCGAGGCGAATACGGCCGCCGCAGTGGCCTATTGTCTTGCCAACCCACGTTGGCGCTTGAGCCTTCAAACCCACAAACTTCTCGGGATCCCATGAAAATCACGCAAGCTTTCACCTTCGAGGCCGCGCACTGTCTTCCGCGCGTGCCAGAGACCCACCGCTGTCACCGCATGCACGGCCACTCATACCGGGTGGAACTGCGTCTGGAAGGGCCCGTCGATCCAGACACGGGCTTTGTCATCGATTTCTTCGATGTCGAGGCTGTGTTCGGACCGCTTCTGCAACGTCTCGACCATCAGTGTCTGAATCAGATTGAGGGTCTCGAAAATCCGACCGCGGAAAACATTGCGGTCTGGATCTGGAACCAAACCAAGCCGCTTCTTGGCCAAATGTGCTCGGCAACAGTCTACGAGACACCGCTGTGCTGGGCTGAATACGAGGGTTGACCCGATGCAACGAGATCCGGGAACCGCACTCGTCCTTTTCTCCGGCGGCCAGGATTCGACAACCTGTCTGGCCTGGGCGCTGGAGAACTTCGAGCGCGTCGAGACAATCGGCTTCGACTATGGGCAGCGGCATCGGATCGAGCTCGATGTGCGGCCCTACCTGCTCGCGCGCATTCGAAAAGACTTTCCGGTCTGGCGTGGGCGATTGGGCGAGGACCACATGATTGACATGGCCGTGCTCGGCCAAATCAGTGATACCGCGCTCACGCGCGACGTCGAGGTCGCACTGAACGCGAACGGTCTAACAAATACCTTCGTGCCTGGCCGCAACCTTCTGTTCCTCGGCTTTGCGGCCGCGATAGCTTACCGGATGGGCGCGAAACACCTCGTGATCGGCGTGTCCGAGACGGATTGTTTCAGCTACCCGGACTGTCGGGATAACGCAGTCAAAGCGATGCAACTTGCCCTGAACCTTGGAATGGAGAAGCGTTTCATCATTCACACACCCCTCATGCAGCGCGACAAGGCGCAGACCTGGGCGCTGGCGGATTGTCTGGGCGGTGAGGCGCTGGTGAAGCTCATCTGCGAGGGAAGCCACACCTGCTATAGCGGAGACCGTGAGCATAGACATAGCTGGGGTTTCGGTTGCGGGACCTGCATAGAGTGTCATCTTCGCGCAGCGGGATGGGAGCAATTCCAATCCTGCAAAGATGCACCCGTGGCCGCCCATGAAATGACGTGAGCGCTCAGGTCCAGACCGACCGTGGCAATCCGTTCCATAGATCGTTTCCTTCTCGTTGTGGGGTTCAGCACGACCAGGGTAGGTGCCTTCGATGCCGCTTCGAAGGGCTGTTCCATACCATCGACCTTGATGATCTTCGCCGTTCGCGTGGTGCTGTTTGGGCAGCACCATGGCGAGCAGGCTGCGGTGGTTATCGTTGATCCCGGTCAGATTGACCGTGGAGCCTACTGCCAAGGTAAAAGGGGAGGTTGTGGTTTCGACGAGAGGTGGTTGGTGGCCGAGCCTGCCATTATGTGGAGGATCGGTCCATGCACGTCCATAACCAGCTGGCCGCACTATCGGCATCATTAAAGCGACGAATGACGACCTCATCGGCAATCGATGCCCTCGCCTGCGTAAGCCGGCACGGGCGCAGGCGCCTGCGGCGAGGCGATGTTGCGGATATCCCTCCCTTGGCCTGCCTCGGCCCAACCAGAGGATTCCTGATAAGCGCCTTCGATGCAATGCTCGTGCGTCCAGTGAATGCGCGTGCCGTCTTGATGGCGATCGTCACAGCCTCAGTTTCGATGTTTGACGAAATGGATCTGCTCGACCGCCGGAGGACAATTGAGCAGGTAGTTCAGCAGGTCGATCTCATGTGCGTCGAATTGAAAAGGCGGCTGCCGTCACGAACGATAAACGCGACCGCATCAAGCGCCGGGGCAAAGCCATCCCTATGCATCAGAATGGCGAACGTGTTGTCGAGGTCCAGAAAACACTGTCCGTCGACGTCAGCCAGATTGGCGCCTGCGTTGCAGCGCGCCGCGCGGCGTCGGATCGCACAGCCGCAGCGCGCGTGGTGCCATCGGGAAAAACGGGCGGCCGCGGGCGTACAATCTTGGCGATTGACGGTAGGCGGCGCGGAGATTTCATCCAACATGTCAGGCCTCTCCTCGAAGGATCCGGAGACCTACGCCTCTTTCGCGCAGACATGGCCTTTGCACTTGGAAGACGTCATTCACGAATTGCATATGGAGGCGGCTGATGAACAGGCCAACGATCGCCGATCTGGCGAAAGCCGCGGGCGTAAGTGTTTCCACGGTCAACAGGCTCTTGCACGGAACTGGCACACTGCGACCGCAGACGGCCGACCTCATCTTGAACGCAGCGCAGCAGATCGGCTTCCACAGTTCGGGGCCGCTGCACGAACGCAGGCGGGACAATCTCTCGCATCGGCACTTGAGCTTTCTCATGCAGCAATCGCACCGGCCGCTCTGTCGGATTCGGGCCGAGGCGCTTCTCAGCGCCTGCGCGCGACGCACGGATGCGGTTATTGAGCCAGACGTGCTCTTCCAGGACGACCCTTCCCCCGAAGCGGTTGCTGCCAATCTGCTCAAGATAGGCGAAAGCGCCGATGCAATCGCGGTGATCTCGGCCGATCACCCGCTCGTCGGCCAGGCGATTGATGAGTTGCGCGTCAAGGGCGTTCCGGTGATCGCCTACGTCACCGATCTGTCCGCCGCCAGCCGGGCCGGCTTTGTGGGAACCGACAACTGGAAGGCCGGCCGCACCGCCGCATGGTTTATCAGCCAGACGTCCGGTCGGCCCGGCAAGGTCTTTCCTCTTATCGGCAGCAACCGTTATCAGTTCCAAGACATCTCGGATGCGAGCTTTCGCTCCTACATGCGCGAGCACGCGCCCGAGTTCCACGTCAGCGAAACGCTCCTGACCCATGAGGCGCCGAAGAACGCCTATGCAATCGTTCGCAGGCTGATAGCGGAGGAGCCGGAGCTCAGGGGCATCTTCGTTAATGGCGGCGGCATTTCCGGCGTCCTGCGGGCCATGCGCGAGCACGCTGTAGAGCATCAGTGTAAAATCCGGATCGTCTGCCGCGACATCGGGCCCGAGACACGCGAGGGATTGAGCGAAGGCTTGATTACTGCTTCCTTGTGCCATCCCGTCGACAGGATGCCTGAAGAACTCATCGACGTGATGCTGCGCATGATCGAACGCACAGACACACGGCTAATCGAACAGCGGATTGTTCCGTTCGAGATCCTCACGCCAGAGAGCATTTGGACTTAAGAATCGGAAGAGCCATCGTCGTCCGGATAAGGTCATCCGTGCCGCTGCGAAGCGAACGCTTCGTGAAGGAAAACTGGGGCGCAAAGGGCAGTTCGGCACTGATGATCCTCATATGCACCGAAATAGGCCAGGAGGACGAGGAAATGGAAATCTCCGAGGAAGACGATCCTGTCGAGAGCTGGACCCCACGCTTGCGCCAAAGATTAGGCTGCTTGTGCGGCCATTCGTGCCGATTTGCGCGGCTTGTGGCGCGCCACAACGTCCACCTAATAATCGAGTCAATCGAGGCAGCGCACTGGGCGATCTATAGAGAACTTGCCTGTTCGCCCATGAACACGGCGGATATGTCGGGCTGTCATAGCAAGCAACCGAGCCGTTTTGGCTTGAGTGAGGCGCCGACGCATAATGATGGCGCGAATCTCGCGGGCAAGCTTGGCTTTCCGCAACTCCTCTTCGGAATTGTCAAAGCCCAAATCCGCAAACACGTTGCCGCTGGTCATTTCGCCGGTGATTCTTCAGTCATGACTTTGTTCCTTTCCCATAGTTTTCGCGATAGTGCGTCTCGGCCACCTTCAATCGCTGTCACGAGATCGACTTCGCACTTGGGCGTCTCCCTGCCTTCTACTGGATGTAGATCACACCAGCGAAGCGACGGCATGGACGGCACGATAAGTATCCCCGTCTAAGTCGTCGACCACTGCAAAGGATGCGGCTGCCAAATCGCTTGAGGGCTTTGACCGCCAGATGCTGCTCGCCATTTTGGGCATCGTTGATTGCAACAACCATGACGATGCAGACATCGACCAATCTGACTCCGCTTAGCCACTGAAAGAAAGATTCGGGTCAAACAGCCATTTTCGCCAAGTGATCATATTTTCCTATGAACGCATTTTGGACTGCACGGACCGTTCCAGCTCGGCGCAAAACCCTCCCAGATACCCGTCAATCGCGCTCTGCAAATGCACCCAGTAGAGCGCTTTGGCGGTGCTACATCGATAATGAGCCCAGTTTTGCTTTTCTTGAGAAGGTATCCCTCTTGCTTGGCCGCAGCGAATATCCCGGTAAAAATTGGCGGCAGCGCATCGTGCTTAGCGCTCGCTGGGCGGAGCTGGTCCGGGTTGCGAAGCCCGGCGAGCGCGGATCGTCTTGGGCGATGTGGTGATCAGGCGCGGTTCTTGACCCGCCAGGATTCATGTCCGATTTCGATGATCTCGCAATGATGCGTGAGAGGATCGAGCAGTGCGGTTCGTTGTTCCGTCGAAGTAGCCGCGCCCGCTGTCGCGGATGAGCGCCCGGGCGATGGCAATGGCCAGATGCGACTTCCCGTTCCGGGCCAACGCCATTGGACAAATGCCATCAAGGGCATCTCACCGCTGGGCGGCGGCGAACAAGAAGGAGAGGAAGTGATGGAACGCAGGCTTGATGGAGTGATCGCAGCCCTCCCTGAGGAGCGTCGGGAGCGTGTCGATGCACGTTTCGAAGAGCTAAGGACGGAGGTCGAGAGCCTCGGCGATCTGCGCCGTGCGGCTGGCAAGGCCCAGGCGGAGATTGCTTTGTCCCTCAAGATCAACCAGCCCTCTGTCTCGAAGATCGAGCAACAGGCCGATATGTCTCTGTCGACACCTAGAGCTACCAAGAGGCGATCGGGGCACAACTCGACCTCATCGTCGCCTCGCCTCGCGCGCGCCCCCCGTATAGAGCGGCTCAGCTACGTCGTAGCCCCCAAACCCCCTCCGCACGTAGTGCTAAAGAGCGCGAGGTGGACGAACCCGCCCGAAGCAACGCGCCGGCTGAATGCGCCGTTTCGGTCAAAAATTGCCGAAAGGACGACAGTCTCGTCGACGCTCGCAATAGGTATGAGCAAGCCCTCGTTAAGCCGGATACCGACTGCCCGCTGTCACGCTCGCGGAGGACGGCTCTTCCCTCGCCCATGCTGGCCCAGTTCACCGCCGCGCTGGGGGTGTCCGGCGATGTGCTCGCCGACGACGACCCGCTCGAGCACGATTGGTCACAGATTCCATACCTGCTCAATTAGATAGCACGCGCCTGCGGATATCTTCGGTGGCTCACAATTTATGAAATTTACGGCGATTATCGCCGCACCGCAAAATGACAAGAAAGTCAAACGGCGATGTCCTCCCCCTTCTTATGCGGCTTCAGGACACATTGAGCACAGGCAAATGCTGCCAAGCACGCCAGCACCACGACCCCACGTCGTGGCGGCAGTTAACAACTGCCCGCTGAAGTTTGCCAACGGGCCTTCGGTCAAACTTGGCGCAGCGCTGTTACGGCAGGCACAGCACGTGGAGATCTGTCGAGCATCAGCCATTGCGAAAGGTGTAGCCATAACCGTTGATGGCCGGCGCGCCGCCGAGATGCGCGTAAAGTATCCTCGAGCCCGCTGGAAAAAAGCCTTTTTGAACGAGGTCAATCATCCCTTGCATCGATTTGCCCTCATAGACGGGATCGGTAATCATACCCTCGAGCCGCGCACACAGACGGATCGCCTCCTTGGTTTCCTCGGATGGAATGCCGTACCGCGGGTGCGCATAGTCCTCGAGCAACACCACGTCATCCTCGGCAAGTTCCGATCCGAGCTCGACGAGGGTCGCCGTATGTCGGGCAATGCTAAGCACCTGCGCCTTGGTCTTGGCCGGGGTAGCAGAGGCATCGATACCGATCACGTTGCGCTGCCGACCGTCCTTGGCGAATCCGACGAGCATGCCGGCATGCGTTGAACCGGTGACCGTGCAAACGACCATGTAGTCGAAGGCAAACCCAAGCTGTTCCTCCTGGGCGCGGACTTCCTCCGCGAACCCCACATAGCCCAGGCCTCCATTTGGGTGAACAGACGCCCCGGCCGGTATCGCATAGGGCCTGCCGCCCCTTGCCTTGACCTCATAGAGCGCTTTTTCCCAGCTGCGGCGGATACCGATATCAAAGCCATCGTCGACCAGACGCACCTCTGCGCCCAAGATGCGGCTCAAGAGAATGTTGCCGACCCGGTCGTAGACGACATCCTCATGTGGAACCCAGCTCTCCTGGACCAGGAGACATTTCATGCCGATCTTGGCGGCAACGGCGGCGACCATGCGCGTGTGGTTGGACTGCACGCCGCCGACGGTGACAAGGGTATCGGCATCTGACGCGATCGCGTCGGGGATGATGTATTCGAGCTTGCGCAACTTGTTGCCGCCGAACGCCAGACCGGAGTTGCAGTCCTCGCGTTTGGCGTAGATTTCGACCTTGCCACCCAGATGCTTGCCGAGCCGGTCGAGCTTCTCGATGGGTGTGGGTCCAAAGGTGAGCGGGTAACGCTCGAATTTTTCCAGCATATTCTCTCCGGCGATGATTATTCAGCTAAAATAGCCACGCAAAACTCGTTCCATAAGCGCTGCTTGGATTGGTCGGCCGCACTCTCCGACCACCCATCAGAGCTTTGGGGATTCCAGCGCTCTCCTTGCGATTGAGACGGAGCGATCCACATGTCGCCATGCTGCGATGAGGCGACCATCGCCTAGGAAACCTACGACGACACGCGGTCGGCATCTGCGTTTTTGCCAGCTTTGCAAGTGCAGCCAGACCGCCAAACCAACAGACTTCGATAAAAACGCAGTGGCTCTTGTTTGCGATTGGACCGGCAGCAACTGCACGGTTGCCGAGCCGAATTCCGCGAGGCGATTTTTGTGGCGCTCAACGCCTCACAGAGGTTTCAGCTGCTCGATCGAAGTGCTCGTCTACCTGATCGAAACGGGTGCCAATGCCCTCGTAGGGCTGGCCTCGCCGCGGCCGTAAGTCGTCGGATTGTAGTTGACGAGCGTGTCGGTCCTAGCGGTATCCAGCAACTGATTAGTAATCTATGTCGGTGTTGCTGACGTGAACTTGCTGCTGTTCTGGACGCGAGTCGTCTGAAAGGCATGCCCGGCAGAGACGGAGCTCCCTGCCGGGCCGGGTTCGCCTTGGGAGGTGGCGTAAGCTAGCGACTTTCGTGGCGGTGGGACCACTCAATCCGTGCGTTTTGCGCAATAACGAGCATGTACCGTGCCAAGCCAAAAAGCATTTAGAAAACACCCAAGAGTCAGCTTCCTCTACGTTGCATACCCGACATTGTCGGTTATCGGACAATGGCGAACGTGCCTCTCGGCATCGACCTACGCCTGAACCCGAGCGCCCCCGCAAGCTCGTTCGCTGCCATTTCGACCTGGCGAACTGGTGGTACCGGGTTTTAGCTCCGACTGTTCTCCGGCTGACGGATAGGGCGGATGTCGCTTTTAAAAGAGGAACTGTCTGTACCTTCAATTCAAGAGGGCGCGGCCACGAGAGACGGCGCGGCGAATGCGGTCGCGCAGATGATCGCGAGGATCAACACATCCGGCAGACGCGCAAAACCGCAGCCTGATCAGTGTCCACCCCTAGGGCGCTCTCCAACCGGGGGTCAAAATTGGGCTCTGACGCACTTTTGGTGATGATTGAACCTTAACCAGCACCGATGACGCGCGCCTGAAGCAGGTCGAGCTTTCCTCGGCCATACATTTGGCGTTTCACGAGCTTGAGCTTGGTGATCTGGCCCTCGGTCTGACCGTTGGACCATTGCGACGTGATCGCAGCGCTGACGGCCGAGCGATCTTTGAGAACGCCGTTGGCGAACGAGGCGACCAGACTTGATCTGGCCCGCTCCAACCATGGTTCGAGATCTGCAAGAGTCTTCTTGCGGATCATGGCCTGGAAGCCGGCGACGGTTTCCCGGGCCTCCACCAACAAAGGCACGCCGCCCTCGATCGCCGCCACCGTGACAGTTTCGGACTTAGAGAGGCTGTCGCGACCGATGGTCATTAGCCGCGCAATGGTTCGGGCCGAGGGCGCACGGCGCAGGGCGTCGCCATTCACTTGATCTGAATGCCGGCGACGTGTGGCCCACTCGGTGACGACACGCAAGCAACCACGGAACCCCTGGTTCTTGAGGCGTCGCCAGAGTGCTGTTGCATTGCGTTCCCCAGCCGTCCACTGGGCGTCGAGCCAAGGAAGATAAAGCTCCAGCGAGCTTTCTCGGACCCGAAAGACGTCAGATCGCTGGCCTCGCAGAACCTTGCGGACTACGCCGCGGCTATGGCCGGAGCGGCGAACAATCTCCTTAATCGTAGTCCCGTCCTTGGCCATTCCGAGGATGACGGCATTGGTGTCTTCCCGACGAAGGTACCCTTCATATTGAATCCGCTCGGCGGCGGTTAGCAGTTCTGGATCAATCGTGGCGGCACCAAGCGCGGCGCGGATCGACCGCATGGATTTGCGAACTGCGTCGAGGAAGGCGCGGCTGGCGTTCTCCATCAAGTGCCAGCGGTCGGCCACCTGGATCGCCCCAGGCAGCGCCTTGGCGGCCGCAAGAGCGTAGCCACCGCCGCGATCGCGGGCGACAATGCCGATCTGGGGTTGGTCTGTGAGCCAGGCCTGGGCCGTCGCCGGCTCACGGTCAGGCAGCAAGGCGATGGTCTTGCGCCGCTCAAGGTCGCAGATGATCGTCCCATAGCGTTGATTTCGTCGCCACGCCCAGTCGTCGATCCCGATCACGGCCGGCGGGACAAAGCGCGGACTACCGCGCCGCCGCACGATGCGCAGCAACGTGTCGTTACTTACCGGCAGCATCAACCTCTTGGCGAAGCTGGCCGCGGGCCTGCCGCCCAGCGCAAGCCCAAGGTGATGGACGATTTGGTCGAGCCGGGCGGTTCGCCGCGCCCACGGTGCCAGAACATCTCCGTCGAAACGCTCGGCGAAGATCCGCCGGCCACACAACACTGCGCCGCAGTGGAACCGCCGAGCCACAACGACGACCCGAACAGGCTTGCCCGCCATCGGCAGGTCTGCCAAGCGCCGCTGGTACCGACTGTGGATCCGCTGCGACCTCGTTCCGCAGCCCGGACAGAGGCTCGCCGTACTCGAGGGACGGACCGTGATCAACATCATCTCATCATCGACGGCGGTGTCGTCTACCACAAAGCCGCGAGGGACTAGGGTCGAAAGCCGCAATGTATAGCCCATGGCATTGATTCCTTGTGTGAAACCAACGCCAGCCGGCACCCCATTTTCATCAAAAGTGAGTCAGAGCCAAAATTGGACGCCGATTCCCCGCCTCAGGTGTCAAAATTGCACGCCGAAACACAGGGCCGTCATCGGCGAATCCGCCCGGAGAACCGAAACTGCATTCCCCTGGGCGGTAGAACGATGAGAATGCCGTCGCCTTCGACCTTACCAGGGAACCATGGCTTGAATAATCAAACTTGAACAAAGGGATGAATCTGAGCTCTGATCTTGTTACGGCGCCTCAAGGGAGGAGCAGCGATATGCCGAGCGTTTGATTGCGCTGGGGCACATCTTGAGTTTCATTCCTATACTCATCGTCGCGCGACGGATACCGAACTTCCTGGGACCTATCGACAAGCTCAGCCTCTTGCCCGGCTTTGCCAGCGCAGTTGGATCGCCAAATCAGAAAGAGCACACTTGCGAAATAGCCCACCTGAAGAAGTAGCGAACAGCCCAGCGTCGTGACGACTGCTAGACGGAAAGAGTGCGAGGCGAAGTAAACCGTCACAGCGTTGCCGCACAGGACCAGCCCGAGGAGCCGACAAAAGATGATGAAGCGCATGCCGTTCTCCTGATTTTGTCTCGTCAAATCATGCAGCTCATGCTGCGATCTGGTCGGCCGCGACATGGGTCTGGCAGTTTTTTGGGCAGACGCGGCCGCAGGCTCCGCAGCCAATGCAGCGGCCGGCATGGTCGACAACCATGATCATACGATTGAGCTCACCATCGAAATCGTCCTCACCGCCGTCGCAGGCGCCGAGGATTTCACCCGCGTCATCGACGCCGTAAAGATGCATGACCTCGCGCGAGCAGACTTTGAAGCAGCGGCCGCAACCGATACAGATCTTGCCATCGATAGCGATCAGATATTCCGGCACCCATATGGAGCCGTCGCGGCTGATGAATTTGCTCCTCATCGCAAAGTCTTCATTTTGGCAAGCTCTCTCCTGGCACCATCCAACTCGGCATAAACGGCATGCGTTTTCTCGGCGACTTCCTCTATCTCAATCCATTTGACCGGGAGACCCTCGGCAAGGTCGCGCAAGTTCGTCTTGGCAATTGCCGCGCGCAGTTGAAGCTTTCGGACTTTCTTCGCCATCTCATCCAGCTTTGACATGATCCTTCCTCGAAAATGGGTTTCTTCACGCCCGCGCCACGTCGGGATAGGCAATAGCTGCAGTCACATCGCCGACCAGTTTCGCGCCGGTATCCGCGAGTTTCCGGAGAGTCTCGAAGCCGAACCGGTAGACGTCTCGACAGACGTTTGATTTCTGTTGTTGACAATGTCATCACGCCTGAGCGCTCCTCGATCGCCAGCTCCGACATGTCGAGCCTCCACAGCACGTCCGGATCCCGATTGCCAATGAGTGGATATTCCGGCGCAGTTCCTCGGTGATAATGAAATCGGCCAGCAGCCCGGTGTCCGATTTCCGTTGGCATGAGCCGTGAAAATCCTGAGCACGGATCAGCCGCAGGAGGCATTTGACCAACGGGCGGGCAAGGGCCTCGCCATCCTTGTTGACGGCAAGGCCAAGCGCTGCGTGAGACATTCGTTTCCTCAATTTCAGGTCTCGTCCTCAACGGAGGATTTCTGCTTTCGGTTACGCTGACTTCGGGCCCGCTTACGCAGCCGACGTCCGGCCTCGCCAGGCCGATTCCACGTAAATGCTGCCCCTGTGGCCGACCTTGAACAGGTCCTGGACTGTGACGTCTTCAACGACGGGCCAAATTCGCGTCGAATATCGCCGCCGCGGCTATTCGGTTGGAAGTCTAAGGTCCGAGCCCTGACCTGGAGCAAACCGTCGACCCTGTGCTCCATGAACACAGTTACTGCGGGCGCGCCGCAGAAAATGGGCGAATTGATCAGGGTTCCATTCCACTTGTCATCCCGACACCTTGCCGGGCTGAAAGTTCGTGAGAGGTTAGCCACGCAGCCAGTCGTCCACTTTGATCAGAGGAGCCGGGGACTCTCTACGCAACATGTTGTTCTCCATTCCCACACCTTTCCTGACGTTTATGCGCGAGCTGGTTCTCTCAGAACGGAACACACCGGTTAGGAGACCATCAAAGTCTTGCGTGTTCTCATGCGATTAGCCCTCACTCAGTATTGCCGATCTCAACCAGCAAACGTCATGCCAGCGCTTTGCCCGCAGTAAATGCATGATTCTGCCTCGAAACCTCACAAGCCTAAGACGGCCGGTTGTTTTCAACCCGACATGTCTTCTGCCGCTGTCAGCTTTTGGACACGCATCATGCGTCAGACGCTTGAGGGCGAGAACCGCTCGGCTGTCTGCCCTGCGGTAATGTTGGCGTCGGCTCATCTAGCATCATTCGCCGCCGGCGATGCTCGGGCGCGCTAGGCTGACCTAGCGCCCCGAACTGCATGACCTTCTTGACCAGCCGGCAATAGGTCGGAAATTCCGCGATTCCGAAAAAGTTGGTCAGCGCAGTGCAGCCCGCTCGGCATTTGCCGCACGAATGGCAAACGCCCGAAAGCTGTCAACCGAGCAATCCTCCAAGGCGCAGGCCAGCGTCTCAACGATTTGTTGGTTAAGGCCGGCCAGTGTTTGTGTCTATCGTCTGGGAGTGGCCTTCGGCAGCCAGCGGTAGCTCGTAAAGGTTCGGCATGATCGGCTTTGATTGCCGCCCAAATCCTGGTCGAAATTACGATAGGCTATTTGCCTCCTCCTGACCGAGAACAGGAATGTCTGCTCTGGCGTAGAAGCCTAGGACGGGTCCGAGATCAAAGGTCGTTCCTGGCGCAAGGCGCCGGACGGACGTGGGCCATGTTTCGGTCGAGACGCCATCGATAGCTCGCGCCAGCGTGCTGGCGAATCGGGGCATCAGCGGTGCGAGTGTCTGCGCCAGGATCGCAGCGGCCGTCGTCTGAAGGGCGAGCGAAGTGCGGGTGCGGGCGGGATAGAGACGTCGCGCCGCTTCATAGTCTTGCGCCTGTCGGTAGACTACACAATCGCTCACGAAATCGCAGGCCTGCGCGGCCGCGCGCCGGACCGAGAAGCCATCGTCCGAATAGGCGCGTTCCATCGCCGCGCGATGGAACTCTATCCGAGCAAAGAAAGCGCGATCGGCGGGAGCCCAGTCGCCTGCATCGGGCACACAGCCGCCAAAGTTCTGCTTGATTTCCCGGTGCAGCGCATCAAGCCAATTCAGCCAGATTCCTTGGAACACCTCGTTCTCCGTGCGGCGTAGCGCGTCCAGCGTGAAGTTCGTCCGCTCACCTTCCGGGCGTGTCAGGCCCAAATGAAGACGCACGACATCGACTGTCTTTTGGCCCAGAACCTCTTTGCCCCAGACCGCATGGCCGCGGCTTGTCGAGAACTTCTGACCGTCGAGCAGGTAGAACTCGTTCACATGATACCGGATGCGCGGCGTCCAGTGGGAGAAGACCTCAGCATAAAGCGCCGGATAAAGCAGGGCGTGGTAGAAGGAATTATCGAAGCCGAAGAAATGGACAATCTGCCAGTCCTTGCTGGGCAGGGCCGCATTCCAGTCTCGGCCGAGCGATGTAGCTAGCGCCTGGATGTTGTAAAGAAAACCAAACGCCATCTCTGGCCAGACCCAGGTCACCTGCCCCGGGAACCCCTCGGCCGGTAGCCCCCAGTCCGACGGGTGGGTGATGGGCACGGAAAAGTCGCCACGTTGGCGTAGACGCGCGAAGAGGTCCATGATCCGAACGGGGGCGCCCGATGCCCTTAAATGCCGGTCGATATTGTCGTAGCACCGTTCCAGCGCAAGTTCGGGACGGCGCACGGAGCCGACCACCGGCGCCTCGGCCGAGTGCCGCGACCGGACTGCCCCTAGGTCGTGGCATAGGTTCGGCGCGCCGCATTCCTCGCAGATGTTGCCACCAGCCGAGCTGCCGCAATAGGGGCAGAGGCCGCTTACTTCCGGTTCGTAAAGGTAGTCGCCTGTCACAGCATCGAAGAGCGCAGGGCTCCGGCGCAGATCTACCGCCGTGCTGCTCAGAAGACTACGGAAACACCCGGCTTGAAATTCTGCATAAGCGCTATCGCCCAAAGTGGTAAGGAAGCTGTGGACCTCACAGTCGAGAAGCGCAAGCGTGGCTCGAATCTCGTCTCCGTAGTGGCGCGCCACCTTTGCGGGCGTCGATTGCTCGGCATCGGCACGCGTGGTCACGTAGCTCTGGTAATCGTCGCTTCCAGTCAGGTGATAGGCTTCGACCCCTTTCATGCGCAGGAAACGCGTGTAGACATCGGCGCCAAGATAAGGGCCAGAAAGATGCCCCAGATGCAGATCGCCATTAGGCGTCGGCGGCGTAGAGAAGACGAAGATCGGCCGGCGGGGAGTCGCGACTTGTGCAGCAGCTTCGAGGGCGGCCTTGCCGTCGCGCCAGTAGACATCGACGAAATTTAGGTCGTCGTCCCCATCGTTGTGCAGCACATGCGCTTCAAAAGGATGGAACAGAACGACATCGCCGGCTGCGACCGAGATCTCCCCAAGGTCGGTCCTGACCTTGCCCGCTCCAGACAGGACCACGAAGGCCTCGATTTCGTCGTGCCGATGGGGCTCGGATGTGACGCCTGGTGCCACCTTGCCAAATGAAAACCCGGTGCCCGCGCTTCCCGTCCCAAGCGTAGCCATGTCGATACCGAACGCCCGCGACAGCTCCGTTCGAGAAAACGTGGATTTCCGCATGACGAACCTCAGCTGTCGAAACAATGGTCTCTTCGGCTGCCGGCGCAACAGCCTCTGCTGCAAGTTGCGAAGAGAGCGGCAGCCCGACACGTGGCCCCCCGTCCGAATAGTCCGGCTCTGGGGCCCAGGCGTGCGAAACTACGGGCGCCAGGAGGGCTTTAGGCGTCACAGAAGAGCGCCTGGCGACACCTCTACGTCGACATACCGAAGCGTCGTGAAGGACTGCAGGCGATGCTCCAGTAGCCGGCAATCAAAACCATGCTCTCCGCGCATTTTTTTGGCGGCCGATCAGTTTCGTGTGCATTCCCGCCTGGTTCCGTGAGCTCAATCGCGATAGAAAATGCCGTTTGGGAGCTTCAGGTTGTCGAGATCAGCCACTTTGCCCTCTGGCGGATTAAGGGCGCGCTTAAGCACGTTATATTCAGCGCGGGTCGGTGCACCGGTTGAAGCACGCTGGAACACCAAGTAGAGCGTCCGCCGCGAACGATTGCTTTTATTCGGCTTTGAGTAATGCGGTGCATAATCGTCGAAGATGAAGATGTCACCAGCCTTCCATACTACGGGTTCCCAGGAGAATGTTTCGGCGACCTCAGGATCAATCACCCCGCCGGCATCCATGGGAAATACCCCCTTCTTATGGTTGCCGGGGCTGAAGAAAAGGCCACCATTGTCCGGGTCGGAATCGTCAATGCCTATGGCAACGATCGCATGGACCATCCGGTCGGGCAGCCTGTGTGGAATGTGATAGATGTCCTGATGCGGGCGATAACCGCCGCTATCGGGATAGTGGAAGATCAGCAACTCCTTGAGTCTGCGCGAATCTTCGCCAAGCAAATCCTCGACCGCAGAGTTTATGCGCTGATCTTCTAGGAGGAGAAGACGCAATGGGTCATGGAAGTCCAGAAAATTCTCGGCCTTAGAGGTGATCTTTCGATCATCAGTCGTCTTCTCGAACCACATGAGCCATTTATCATCGCTGACATCCCAGCGTGATATGTCTTCAACAAAGCTGGACATACCTTCCACAGCCGCGGGATCGAAGAACCTTTCGAGCCTGATGTATCCGTCTTTCTGCCACTTTTCTCGTTGTGCATCAGTCAACATGCGAAAAGCCTCCTGTTGGAAAGAGTGGTTGGTCAAACATTCCGGTTAGGGGCAGTCGGGCGCTGTTAGGGTGTGGTCCCACGGAGACGATACTCCACGGCATGCAAACGGCGGCGCTAAGTGCGTTGCGCTCCGGGTGGATTGCAAGGCTTTGTTGTCCCTCCTCAATGGAGAGATCGCCGAGGCCAAAAGATCTGTCGATCCGGTACGTCTGCATAGTAGTCACGGCCGAGCATGCTGTTGATGGTGCGACTGCCCGAAAGACGACCTTCGTGCAGCCTGACGCAACGCAAGCCGTGCGCCGCGCGAATCTTTGCGACAAGTTCCCGTTCGGGTCGGGCGATCAGGGAGGGCACGTCGCTGGCATCGGGTCCATCGATGCTCCAAAAACGGGTACTGTCCGCAGAAGTTCGGCGCCAGACTGCCCATCCGAGGCCACGCCGGGTCCTCGGGTTCCCTAGGCTGGTGCCGATCACTTACCTCACCCGGTCCAGCCACCACACGCTTCGCTATGGGCCGGAAGCCCTCCGCTGACCGCCGACGTAGCCATGGCCGCCAGGGCCACTGCGCACTTTCGAGTGAGCGACCTGGTACGGTTTCGACGACCGTGGGGCAAATGGACGCCCGCAGAATAAAGCGATGCGCCCATAGGTCCAAGGGCATGTTCAGTCACGATGAGTTCGGAGCGGACTCCGGCCGTCGCCGCAGCGGAGGCGGACAAAATTCCTTGGATGCCACCGCCGATGATCAGTAGTCGCTGAGTCATATCCCGCTGCCCATTTCTTCGGCTACCGGGTCGGGCCAGCTCTCGACGGTGGTACGGCTGATAAAGCCAGGATGCTCAGGGTTCGCGCACGGCGCGCGCTGTAGAAGGCTGTCAAGAATGCGGCGAGCTCGCCAGGCCAGCAGGCTTAGGTTCGGATCGGCCAGCCCGCGCTGCCCGTGATTGGCGTTCTGTACGAAGATGCGTCTGTCACGCGGTCCGTCCCAGCACACCGAAAAATCCTCGTTGATGACCAACTCATTGTCGGTCTGTTGCAGCCGATCCGCCATCGGTTCCAAAAAGCTTGGCACGGCGTTCTCGTAACCGGTGGCCAGGATAACGATGTCGGCCGTGACTTCTTCGACGTCGCCCAAGCCGCGCTGCAGCGTCAAGTTATGACCCGCGCCGGCGTTGATGCAGCGCGAAACGTTGCAACCCGGCCGCAGTGCGATGTCACATAGGTCTGGCTCAAGAAATTCGTGGCGATACAGCGCCTGGTAGACGGCGCGCAAAGTGCGATCCGAAATACCATCCGAGGCGAGCACGAAACGCCGCAGGAACAGCTTGCGCTGCGGCTCGCTCATTGCCGCGAAACGATCCGAAAAACAGGGCATGAACAACTCGTTTGTGAACGGGCTGTTGTCGAGGGGCAGGTAGTTTTCGCGCTGCGAGACCCAGGTGATCGAGGCAGGCCGCCGTTCTCTTGGCCCACCGACCAAATGCAACAGCACCTCGGCTCCCGACTGGCCGCCACCAACGACGCAAACATGTTTGTGTCGCACCTCAGGATGGATGTGCAGCAAATCGGATGAATGGAACAGGTTGCGTCCGATCCAGCCCTGAAATTGAGGTGGAATCCGCGCTTGCTTGCCGATGCCGACCACCAGGTCTCTTGCACTGAGAACTGCATCGCCCGTGCGCACCCGAAACTCGCCATCATAGCGTATTTCGCGGACGGTCTCGCCGCCGCGCACAAGTGGGTTTCTGCGGAACGCCCAGTTCAGGTATTGCTCGAACTCAGCCCTGAGCACAGCATCGAACTGTGCATTCAGGAAGTGATACAGACGCCCGTTCTCGTGCAGGTAGTTTATGAAAGTGTAGGCGGATCGCGGATTCACCAGCGTGACCAGATCCTTGATGTGGCTGACCTGGAGTTCTGAGGAATCGAATGCGCTGCCTGGATGCCAGCGGAAGTCGACTTGCCGATCCAAGAACAGTGCCCCGTGCCCGATTTGCTCGTGGATCTGACACGCAAGGCTCAAATTGGACGGGCCAGCACCGATCCCAATGCAAGAGAGATCCAGTTGTCTTGCTCCTACTGACCTTTCCCAAACAGACGCTGTGCGCAGCGAATGTGGGCCATGGCAGTTGGGCTTGCCGTCCCCGCAGGCATCGTCGACACCGCCGGACTTGCGACAGCTTGTCCGCGCGTTCGTAGTATCGGGTGTGACGCCCGCGGATTCCCGCTCCGTGATGAGATCGGCACTCATGCCGGCGATATGTTGCGCGTGGCTGGCATCGAGAATCCCGCCTCGATGACCCCCGCGTGGTCAGTGACATCCTTTTGCAACCTATCCCTCATTGCAATTGGGCTCAGTTGCCCGCCTCGACCACGATGAGCCGACCTTCGGCCTGCTTGGCGACCAGCGAGGGCACGGTCATGAGTGCGACGACAGCATTTTTCCGTGGGTTTAATCATAGAAGACATCCGCTGCTGCGTTCGAGAGGTCCCCTGCATCGAACGTGCCAGAGCAAAACATCAGCAAACGCAACGGAAGGGGTTTGCGATCCTGTCGAGTATCCAACATTGAGGCCGAAACCTTGCACCGGCGCCGATTTTTGCACGTAATCGTACTTTTCGACTTCGTAGCGTTGCAGGCGCTCTTGGCACTTTCCACACGGCCGTCATCGAGGACTGGCCCCGGCGCCGAGTGTCGATCCCTGAAAAGGAATTTCCGTTATCAAGGTCCTCATGAGGACTATCCCGACATGGTCCTGCATTCGGCGACGCAACGGATGCGGCAAACCTGATCCGTCTCCGGCAAGAAACGCAGCCGGACGAAATCTACAATCTGGCTGCGCAAAGCCACGTGCAGTCTCCTTCGGGACCGGGAACACCGCCAATGCCGATACGCTCGGCACGCTGCTGCTGCTGAGCGATCCGCATTCTTCGTCTCGAGAAAGAAACGCGGTTCTACCAGGCGTCAACTTCCGAACTCTTTGGTTCGGTCCAGGCATCCCGCAGCAGGAGAGCACTCCGTTTTATCCACGCTCGACCTATGCGGTGGCGAAGCTCTACGCCTACTGGATCACCATGAACTACCGCGAGGTATACGGGCTCTGTGGCATCCTGTTCAATCACGAAGGGCCGACGCGCGGCGAAACTTTCATCACGCGCAAGGTGACGCGTGCGTTGGCTCGGTCATGGCCGGCAAACAGGACTGTCTCTATCTCGGAAACCTGGAAGCAAAGCGCGACTGAGGCTCGGCGCGCGCCTATCGAGGGCATGTGGCGCATCTTGCAGCATCAACCTGACGATTTCGTGCTGGCAACCGGCGAGACACACACGGTCCGCACCTTTGTCGGGGCTTGCCGTCAGGCGAGTCGAAAAGGAGATCGTCTGGGAGGGCGAAGGCGTTGACGAGGTGGGCCGTGAACGCATGAGTAATCAAGCGCTGATCCGGATCGACAAACGCTGTTTCGGGCCAATCGAGGTTGACCTGCTGATCCGCGATGCCTCCAAGACAGCCGACAAAACTCGATTGGAAACCGAAGACCACTTTCGAGGACTTCGTCTCGGAAATGGTCGAGGCTGACTGCCGCGCCTACGGGATCGTGTTAGCGTGACGTGAAAACACGGTGACTTCGTGGGCATGTGCATCTTGCCGTTTCAGGGACGTCGGCATTTCAGGCCCGCCGCGGTCAGCCGGCGTCAGTTAGTTCTATCGTTTGGATCGGCAAACTCACACATCCTGCAAAGCAGAAAACCAGCCGCTCCATTCATGCGATCGACGATTTCGCAAAAAACTGGGCTTTTAAAGAGATCGCCATATTCGTCGCATAGAAGGTTGCCCAATACGTGACGCCGCTCAAAATCCATGGAGCAGAGAGTAACCTCGCCGTTTGGAAGGAGTACATTCCGATACTGCCGTTCGTCCACGCATATCAGCGCTCCGACGACTGGCTGCCGTGGTTCTACAATCTTAGGGTCTACGCTTCCACCCCTGCTGCTCACCGGTCGCGCGCGAACTAGGGCTTGGGCAGGGATAATGTCGGCGATATCGGGATGGGGCTCACCCAAAACCACGAATCGGATCGAAGGGATGTCGGCGTCGACGAGTTGACCAACCAAATCGCGATACTTGTCTCCGACAAGGCGGCTATTCATGTGGGCGCCATCATCAAAAACATGAACCACGAATACCCCCAACCGCAGCGCCTGCAAGCGTTGTAGATCCTGCCCCTTCATTCCCACAAGCGTCGTGAAAATCCTGATGCCGTGGCCTTTGGCGGAAGCGTGCTCGACCATTTCGGTGCAATCCGGATTGAGCCATGGGTCAGAATACCCGGCAAAACTAATGTCGACGGAGGTTGGTACGCGCCAGACAGCGCTTGAAATCTCCAAGACTAAGATGCTTCGTATCAGATACTTTTCTTTGCCGGTCAGCGAACTTGTCCTGCGGACAATATGAACATCCCACGATGCATCCTGTGGTCGTCGTTATCTCCAAAACTCTGCCGGCTGGGATAGCAGAGCGCAGTTCCGGTAAAATCATTCGTTGTGACTCCCACTCGTCTTGGTCATGCATAACGTCCAGCATGGTGTCTTTGGCTTCATGACACCGACGGTCAAGACATTCCGAATGAGCCCAGCCATCTCCGCCTGGGCAGCAGTCAACAGCCGGTTTCCTCAATCTGCCGAGCGGACTATCAACGAACTTTGGGCGCATCGGCGCGGCAGGGCGGCGCAACCGCAAAGTCGCGCGTCAGCCATTGCCAAGGTGTAGCCGTGACCGTTGAGCGGGCGCGCCGCCGAGATGGCGCAGCAGGCCATCAATCGTCTCGCGTTCTTATGCAGTCAGCCCCCACTCAATATTGCCGCATCTCCAGCAAAGGCCGTGCCAGCGCGCTTAGCCGCAGCAACTGCACGAGCAGGCTTCGAGAAACCTCACGCCCAAGGCGGCCGGTTGTTTTGGACCGGACATGTTTTTTGTCGCTGTCAGCTTTTGGACATGCATTTCAGACGCTTGAGGACAGACTTGGCTGTCTCCCTGCGGTAATGTTGGCGTCGGCTCATCATCTAGCATCATTTCGGCGCCGGCTGTGTGCGCGGAAGATCTACACGACCTGACCGCCGCGTGCAGCGACTGCCTGCCGGCTCATAGCTGATCTTTTCTCCTGAAGCCGGCGATGGGGCTAGGCCGTCGAGTGCGTGCTGCCGGATGCTGCGTATGCTGTTTGGCTAGACGGCGGATACCGCGTCACCTCCATATTTTCGCGACAGAGGTTTGGTGGCGTCGCAGGCCTTCCGGCTACATCACCGCAGTGCTCGGGAATTCGTATCTGATCCGCGTGAGGCGAAGACCTTCTCTCTCGACTGGCTCGCCGAGGCCGTCTGTCCTGCGGGCACCGAACGATTTCTCATTTGGCATGGCGCATGCGCGTCGATCCGCAAACCCCGTCATGAGGACAAATCGGAGCTGGCCGCCACTCCACCTCCGAGGGCAGACGGGAAGCAGCGCCTTCAAATGAGGAACAAAATCACTTTACCTCGAATCTTGCCTCTCGATCACAACCGGAGCCATGGAACCGCGTCCGCGACCATCGCCTCGCGCCCCAAGGCAATTGCCCAGCGCAAATGGCTACGCGCGATTACGCCATGCATCCCTTACGAGGCTATGACAGCACCTCGGAGAGCCTCGCCGCCATCATGCAGACCGATCTAAGCCCACCTGATCCAGCACAAAGGAATTTCAAACATGCACCAAGATACCGTCCGTGGGAAAGCTTTCGCCATGCCCCTGATCAGCCCGGCCTACCCGGCCGGCCCATATCGCTTCCGCAACCGGGAGTATCTGATCATCACATATCGCACCGATCCGCAGAAACTGCGCGACCTTGTGCCGGAGCCGCTTCAGGTGTGCGAGCCTATGGTCAAGTTCGAGTTCATTCGCATGCCGGACTCGACGGGCTTCGGCGACTACACGGAAGGCGGACAGGTCATCCCGGTCTCCTTCTGTGGCCGCAGGGGGAGCTATACCCACTGCATGTTTCTCGACGACCATCCGCCGATAGCGGGCGGACGCGAGTTGTGGGGCTTTCCCAAGAAGCTCGCTAGCCCAACGCTCCGAACGGAGACGGATACCCTTGTTGGCACGCTGGACTACGGGCCGGTCCGCGTCGCGACGGGTACCATGGGCTACAAGCACCGAGCCGCCGACCTCGCGAGCGTGAGGGCCTCGCTCGCTGAACCGAATTTCCTCCTCAAAATTATCCCGCATGTCGACGGCACGCCGCGCATCTGTGAGCTCGTGGAATATCATCTAGAGGACGTCCATTTGAGGGGCGCCTGGACCGGCCCGGCAGCCCTGAACCTCTGGTCGCATGCACTTGCCCCCGTCGCCGAACTGCCGGTGCTGGAAGTAGTCTCGGCAGTACACCTCGTCGCAGATCTCACGCTCGCGCTCGGGAAGGTCGTCCACGACTATCTCGCGGAAGCCTAGCCTCGCCGTCGGAAAGGAAGAACCATGAACTTTTACAGTGATATCTCATTGAACCAACGCGATGGGGAGCTGGTGGACGGCTTCTCGACAAGGAACGCCACTGACAATCTTATACAACGTCTTTCCAGCTACCTAGCCTTAGAGGACATTCCGCCGCTTTGCAGCGAGTGCAGGCGCCTCGCGAGTAAGAACGATTGCCCTTGCCCATCCTCCCTGCTTTTGGTGCAACATATGCTCGCTGCCGTTTACCAGCGGCTTGACGCCATTGACTGCCTCTCAGAGCAAGGCGCCATAAGACTGAAGGCTTTTACCGATTATCTGGCGGCGGTCGTTCGAATAGCTTCAGAGAGCGGCGACGCGGCACCCTGGATTGATCTAGCAACCCGGTTTAGCGCTCTTTTCGATCCCGACGAGGTTGCCCATTGATCTCGCGCTTATCGCTTTTTCGTGGAACGAGCAGCCTCGTCGGCAGATGCGTCATCGATCGCCAGCGGCGTGCCGGCGCATATGCGAGCGTAAAAGCGCCGAGCGGCCGGTGATGTATCTCGAACGTGACGACGCCGATTGGCGCGATGCGCGTTGGCTCGGGGCCCTCGTGCCCAAGCATGGGTGCGTTCCCATTCCCCGGCATCGTACTCGCGATCCCGTCTGTGCCGTGCTCAAGCAAACGAGCTCGAGCGAACCGCCCCAGGTTGCGGATTTAGACAGTCGTTGATGGGTTTGGCTGGCGAATTGGCGCGTTCGGCCTTCGGTTGGAAGACCGCCTTGAGGGGGGCCAACGAAACGGAATTGGCGAAGCCACGCTGGAGTATGCCTTCACTGGGGTCGCGTCCCTGCGCGTGCTGTAGCGCAGCGTTCGCGAAGCCGCTCGCGAGCGCGCCCTCATAGCGCGCTGAGCGGGCGAGCGGCTTCGGGGCGGGCGCAGAGGCTGGGTAGACGGGCCGGACTCACCTCACCCGGTCCAGCCACGACATGCATCGCCAAAGGCAAGGACCCCGCTGACCGCGCCCGCAAGGGGGGAGATTGGCCGTCATCGCTGCCTTCGCCAATCTCCAAGGCTAGAAGTTTGGAGCCGCCAGGGAAGCTGCCGGTCTCCCCCCTTGCGGGGGAGATGGCCGGCAGGCCAGAGAGGGGGTTTCCCGCCAGCGTTAGATCACATTCAATTCCCTGAACGCCCGCCCTTCAGCGACACGGCTGTACCCAAACGCCGAGCAGTCCACCGTGCGGTAGCCGCCGTGCACGATCAGCTCGGCCAGCGGCTTGCCGACCGCCGGCGCCTGCTGCAGGCCGTGGCCGGAAAAACCGTTGGCGAACAGGAAATTGCCGACCCGCGGATGCGGCCCGATCACCGCGTTCTGGTCGAGCGTGTTGTAGTCGTAATGGCCGGCCCAGGCGCGGGTCGCCTTGATCGCCTCGAAGGCGGGAATGCTGGTCGCCAGCACCGGCCAGATCACCTCTTCGAACAGCGACCAGTCGACCTCGAAATCCTTGGGGTCAGCTGGGCCGTCGCCCTCTTCCGGCTCGGCGCCGCCGGTGAGGTAGACCGAGCCTTCCGGCCGCACATAAATTCCGGAGGGATCGACCAGCAGCGGCATGTCGGCGTACTTTTCGCGCGCCTCGAAGACGAAGACGTTGCGCTTGCGCGGCTCGACCGGCAACACCAGCCCCGCCATGGCAGCCACCGTGCCGGCATTCGGCCCGGCTGAGTTGACGACGATGCCGACTTCCAGCCTGTCGCCATTGTCGAGGCTGACACTGGTCACGCTCTGGCCGTTCCACCTCCGCCTTGCGCATGACTGGAGAGATTTCCGGCGGGCGTCGCCTCCCGAGCAATGCTTTTCATGTTCGTTACTCTTCGTAAGATCGATTATTTCGATGGAGCCCATCTACGTATGAATGCAGGCGTCACAGTAGAGCTTTGAACAGCATCGGTGCGGGTCCGGAACCGTCATCGAGCCAAAAACAGCGGCAATGTCGGCTTTTCAAAGATCCATCTGGTCACACCGCCAAAGAGCCGCTCACGCAGCCGACGGCTGCCATAGGCGCCCATGACGATCATGTCCGCAGAAATGTCGATTGCGTGCTGCGCAAGCACCGTGGCCGCCGATTTGCCGGCACTTGGCAGGAGGTCAACCGACACCCGAGCACCGTGCCGAGTGAGATAAGCAGCGATGTCGGCTCCAGGCTCCGCGCCGTTCCCGTTGTAGTTGGCCTTCGGATCGACCAGGGCGACACGAACTTCCTCAGCAACGCACAGGAGACCCAGCGCTTCTCGAACCGCACGGGACGCCTCGACTCGCGAATCCCAACCGACCAGGACGCGCCGTGGCCACAGCGTCGCCTCAGCCCCCTTCGGCACAACGAGCACCGGCTTTCCCGTATCGAACAAGCAGCCGTTGACCACAGGAGGTCCGAGATTCTCGTCGTCGAGGAGCCCCGGTCCGATGATCGTGAGGTCGGCGCAGAGCGCCCGCTGTCGTGCCACTTCACCGAGGCTGGCCGGATCGTAATAGTCGGTGTCAACGTCATAGGCGAGAGACATAGATTCCAGCAGTTTGTGGATATCTCTGGAGCGTTTTTCCAGTCTGACCGCGTTCTGTGTAAATCGATCGATTTGCCGAAACCGATCGTTCAATCTGGCAATTGCCTGTCCACGTGCTACCGGCCACTCTGGGACACCATCTCCGATCCGCCGATGCGACATAAGGAGCATCGGAGCGGGTATAATCAGTACGGAAAGGTGCGCGCCGATCTCCGCACACAAGCCGGCAGCAGTTCTGACGTCCTGATCGGAATGGTCAGCGCCGGTCAAACAGAGTACCGTTTTAAAGCCCATTTTCCTGTTTCTTCCTGAGTTTCCGTTGAGGGCGTTTCAGGCCGCAAGACCGGCTCACAGCGCGAGGAAAGGGAGTGGCACCACACTCGGCACTCAATTCAGCCGTCCAGTTTCTCGAGCGAGTAGCCAGCCGACCTGACGGTACGGATGACGATACCGGTCGAGGCCGCCTCCAGAGCCCTTCTGAGCCGACTGATGTGGACGTCGACTGTGCGTACACCGACATGGATATTGGCCGGCCAGGCCCCCCCGATCAGCTCGTCCCTGCTGAAGACCGTGCCGGGCGCCTCGAGCAAATGCCGAAGCACGTTGAACTCGATCGGTCCGAGATGGATGTCATGGCCATTGCCGCAAACCCGGTGGGCATCGAGCTTCATCTCAAGGCTGCCATAGGAAAGCCAGTTGTTGTTTTCAATCGCGTTTGAACCCGGCTTCGGCAGCGCCAGCCTCGTCCGCAGATAATCGAGCAGCTTGGCCGGCGCCATTGGCCGCACAAAGCTCTCGTCAATGCCGGCCTTCAACAGATCAAGGTGCTGGTTCTCGGCGCCGGGCGCGATCAGGGCAATGATGGGCAGGCCGCCGGTCCGGGGTTCCCGCTTGAGCCGGGCGCAGATTGCGGACCCGGTAAGGCTCGTTGGACCGCAGTCCAGCACCACGGCCTGGAATTCCCGTTCGTCGGCCTTTGCAAGTGCTTCCTTGGCGCCGCCTGCCGGCTCACTGACGAAGCCGTCCACCTCCAGTATGTGGCTGAGGAACAGATAGAACTCCGCATCTTGCGAACAGATCAGGACGAGTGGCTTCATCAGCGCTACCCCGAGAACCACATTGGCCTCGACCGCGTCGGCCGCGTGGGCTGGCCATCGCGGCTCCTCAAGGCCTGACATGATCCTCTTGCTCGAAAATCGGTTTCATGCCCGTGCCACCTCGGGATAGGCGTCGATGGCTGCGATGGCATCGTCGACCAGTTTCGTACCGGCCGCGGCGAGTTTGCAGAACGTCTCGAAGCCGAACCGATGGACGTCGCGCACGGTCTTGGACAGAACGACCAGCCGCCCGGCGGTGAAAAGCACACGCCCGAAGCCCTCATGGCTCATTTCGATCATCGGCGATGCCATCAGGCCGGAGCGCTCCTCGATCGCAAGGGCGACGGCAGTGTAAAACTTGTCGAGCCTCCACAGCACGTCCGGATCGGGATCGCCGATGATTGGAATCGTACGCCGCTGTTCCTTGCTGACGATGAAGTCGGCCAACAACTCGGCGTCCGCTTTGCCGTCCCACGACCCGTGCGAATCTTGAGCACGGATCAGCCGCACGAGGCATTTGACGAACGGGCTGGCAAGGGCCGCCTCGTCATCGTTGACAGCAGGGCTGATCGCGACTTCAAACATTTTGCTCTTTCCTCGTTTCAGTCCTCGTCCTCGAAGGAGGGTTTCTTTTCGGCGACACCAGCTTCGGCCAGCACCTTGCGCAGCCAGGGCGGAGGACATGTCCTCAGCATCGTCTGCGTGCGCAACAGCACCTCTTGGATGGTTTGTGGCTGCGGCACCTTGATTGGATGGATTTTTGCCGAAACAACCTTGGCTGCCGAAGGTCCGCCGATGGCCAGACAAAACAGCAGATGGCAGCCCTTCAGAGCCTCCACCTTCGGCGTGATGCGGTCATCGCCCTCGATCCGACGCTTCCCGCTCTCATCGGAAACGTCATCGAAGGCCACAGCTTCCACGAGATGCCACTCCTCGCGCGTCACGTCGTAGACAGCAAAGCGCTTGGCCGACCCGAAATGGGCGTTGAGATCCTTCATGTCTTGCGTGGCGATGGCTACGCGCAATGCGCCTGCTCGTCGTTCAGGCATCGGTGCGTGAACCTCGTCAGTGACGAGTGAGAGGCGACGAACGGAGCTCATCTGGCATTTCTCGATTACGGAATGGATCAAGCGCCTCAGGCGTCGGCGCGTGCTGGTTGGCCTGGAAGATGTTGGCAACATCGAAGATCAGGTCGCGCGTTCCCCGATACAGGATTGTGAGCTTGTGCTGGCTGCCGAGCCGGTCGAAGATCGGGAAGCCGACGCGCATGAGCGGAATGCCAAGGCGTCGCGACGCCTGGCGACCGTGGGAATGTGTTACGAGAAGATCCGCGCCCGCTGCAAGAGCTTCCAAATCGCCCAGATCGCCGATCTGAACCCACTCCGCCGGTACTTTTTGCAGAATCTTCGACATATCGGTCGTCGTGACCGCCGCCGCGATTTCGCAGCCCATGCCGGTGAAGAAGGTTGCGAGTTGATAGAGTTGGTCTGGTTCAGCAGCGATCGCAATTCTCTTGCCTCCGAAATGGAAATGTCCGTCGAGCAACGCATCCTGCAATTGCGCCCGGTGACGGCGAATCCGGCCCGGCACCGCCGCGCCCGAAACCGCCGACAGCAGCGAGACGAACCGGTCGGCAGCCCTCAATCCGGTCAGCGACCGGAACACCGCGAACGGCACGCCGGTCAACCCGTGCAGTACTTTCGCCGGGAGGCGCATGTGCTCGCCGATGACGATGCATTGCGCGGCCGTGCCAAGCTCGCGGATTTCCTCGACGCTGGTGCCGCCATAGGTAGTCGTTACCCAGCGGTCAGGAACCGTGCCGTCGAGCGAGCCGGAGACGTCCGGCAGAATAACCGGCTTGAGCCCAAAACCTTCAACCATGTCACGCAAATGCTCGACGTCAGCGACAGTGAGGTTGCATCCGGGCAGGATCGCGATCTTCTTCGGCTGCCGCGTCCGTTCACCCGACCGTGTAATCCCTTCGATCATCGCCGCGACAGCCTTGGCCCAGCCTTCTTCGATCGCGCCGTCAAAATCCGGCGTGTTGGCCAGCACGACCTCCGTACCCGCGAGCTCTTCCACATGCTTCAGCTTGACGTTGGCGATATCACTCGCGCAATCTTCGCCACGGGTCTCCACCAGCGCGGTCGTGCACACCCCTATCAGCTTTGGCTTCGTGCGGGTTTTGAGGTTGAGGATCGCCTCTTCCAGATGGTCCGCTCCGCCGAGTATGGTTGCCACCTCGTCCATCGCCGTTGTCTGCAAGGGGATCGCTTCCTTGAAATGCCGCACGAAGAGCACAAGCGCGAAGCTGGTGCAGCCTTGGCCGCCGTGGAACAGGGGCATCGCACCCTCGACTCCAAGAAAAGCGAAGGCGGCACCCAGCGGCTGCGACGACTTCAGCGGGTTGACCGCCGCTGATTTGATTTTGCGAAGGATGCGGACCATCGGATTTCCTCAACGGTCGCCGAAGCGGTGAGCCGGCGCGCCGGCGAATTCGTTGAAAGCGTTCACAGTCGCGATCCCGTTCTTCGTGCTCGCCAGATCCTCCTCCAAAGCAGGCTGGCAATCCCACGGCGCCGGCTCCCGCACCTGGCCCCAGATCGGGTTATGAATGGCGAGGTCGATCTGCCGTACAAGTTCCACCATGCCGTCATAGCCGGCATAAGGATGTTGGCGCTCCTGGTTGATATCGAGCCAGGGTGTCTTGGCTTTCAGCGCGATGAATTGCGTGCGCCCGCCCGACAGCATGATGTCGGCCTTGTGTTTTGAGAGCATGGCGTAAAGATCGCGCGCTGCCATCTGCTCGAACATGTGGTTTTCGTCCTTGAGGATCCGCTTGATCCGCTCCTTGTCTTCGGCGGTGGATTTCTTGACCGAGGTGCCGACGATCTCCATGCCGATCTCCATCAGCGCGTGGACGACTGACCAGGACTTCACACCGCCTGTATTGAGCAGCACGCGCTTGCCTTGAAGCCGCCGGCGGTATGCCTCGAGCTTCTTCCACGCAATCGCTTCCTGTTCAGCAATCAGCGTGTCTGTGCGATCGAGGATCTCCGCATCGGCGCCCTTCCCCACCAGCAGCTCAGCAATGTTGCGAAGTGCTTCGGAGGTATCGGTTATGCCGTAGAAGGAGCCCTCGAAGAACGGGATGTCCCAGCGCTCCTCCATCTTGCGCGCCAGATTGATGAGTGCGCTCGAGCACACCATCATAGCCGCCCGGGCGCGGTGCGCGGATGCAACGTCGATGTAACGCGCATCGCCCGGAATGCAGGCGCGCACCCGGATGCCGAGCCGATCAAGCAGCGGCTTCACCAGCCAGAATTCGCCTGAGAGGTTGAATTCGCCAAGGATGTTGATGTCGTAGGGCCCGGCGTCGTCGGGTTCCACCGTGCCGATGACATGATCGAGCAACGCTTCGGCGGCGAGTTTGTTGCCGAGGTTCTTGGATCCGGCCAACCCCGGCGCATTGATCGGCACCACGGCCAAGCCGAATTTTTCGGCCGCGCGTTTGCACACGGCCTCGATGTCGTCGCCGATCAGCGCCGTCACGCAGGTCGAATAGACGAAGACTGCCGGCGGCGCATATGTTTCCTTTATCTCGCGGATCGCCTTGAAGAGCTTCCGCTCGCCCTGCCCCATCACGACGTCGAGTTCGGTGAGGTCGGTTGTGAAGCTTGTCCGCCACAGGGTTGGCCCGGACGAAGCTGCGCCTCTGTTGTCCCAGGAATTGCCCTCGCAGGCGAGCGGCGCATGGACCAGGTGCGCAACGTCGGTGATCGGCTGCAGGACGATCTTGGCGCCGTCAAAGGCGCAGCCGCCGGCTGCCGCCCCGGGGGTCAGCGGCTTCGAGCAGCCCTGCTTGCGCGCCTTGGTATCCTTGCCGCGGTTGTTGTCGCAGGCGGGCTCGTCGAAAACGTCCTGGATCTTGGCACTGAGCGAGGTCATTGCGTCAGTCTCCGAAGTCCATTGGGCAATGGACGGCCTCGGCGAAAAGCCGGCACGGGCTTAGCGGGTGAGGTCATAGGAATAATCCGTCACGCCCGTTTCGCTCGTCTCGCGATCCAGCTTGTCGAATATCTTGTCGAGGATCGTCGTCAGCACGCGTAATCCACCTTGGTAGCCCATGAGGGGAAAGCGATGGTGATGGTGCCGGTCGAAGATTGGAAACATCAGCCGGATCAGCGGCGTGCCGGTGTCGCGCTCCAGATACTTGCCATAGGAATTGCCGATCAGCAGGTCCACCGGCTCTGTAAACAGCAGCGAACGCATCGCCCAGAGATCCTTGCCCGCCCAGATCTGGGCATCCTGGCCGAAGGACGAGGATGCAAGCAATTCCTTCATCTCGGCCTCCCAGGCCGATGTGCCGTTGGTCGCGAGGCAATGTGTCGGCTCGCCGCCGGTCTCCATGACGAAGCGGGCCATGGCGTAGACGAAGTCCGGATCCCCATAGATTGCGTACTTCTTGCCGTGCAGCCATGACTGGCTGTCCGCCATGGCGTCAACCAGTCGGCCGCGCTCCATCCGGATTGTCTCGGGAATCTCCTGGCCGGAAATCGCCGAGACCTTCATCAGGAATTCGTCGGTCGCCTGGACACCCAGCGGATAGTGGAAGGATGCCGTCGCCTGCCCGACCTCGTTGCAATATTCCAGCGTCTTGCGGGTGTTGTAATGCTGCAGCGACAGTGTCGCCTCCGCGTTGAGTGCCCCTTTCACGTCTTCGATCTTGGTGCCACCGTCATACATGCGGTATTCGCCGTCCGACGGCGTGTCGAACTGGTCTGAGGCGTCCTGAATGACGGTATAGGTGACACCCATCAGGTCGAGGAGGCGCTTAAGTTCCCGGTTGTTTCCGACGCAGAATCCGTCGAAGCCTGGAATGATGTTGATGGTCCCAGCGGCTTGCGAGCGCTCGCTGCCCTTCCAGAAATGCTCCAGAACGCCCTTCACCATGACGTCATAGCCATCGACATGGCTGCCGACGAAGGCAGGCGTATGCGCGAAAGGCACGGCGAAGTCGCTCGGGACCGAGCCTTCGTTCTTGGCGTTCTCTATGAAGCTCTGGAGGTCGTCGCCAATGACTTCGGCCATGCAGGTGGTCGACACGGCGATCATCTTGGGGTCGTAGAGCTTGTAGGTATTGGCGAGCCCGTCGACCATGTTCTTCAGGCCGCCAAACACTGCCGCGTCCTCGGTCATCGAGGAGGAAACCGCTGACGAAGGCTCCTTGAAATGTCGCGACAGATGCGAGCGGTAGTAGGCGACGCAGCCCTGGCTACCGTGGACGAAAGACATGGTGCGCTCGAAGCCCGCGGCCGCGAACACCGCGCCGAGCGGCTGGCAGGCCTTGGCGGGGTTTATGACAAGCGCCTCGCGAGCGAGGTTCCTTTCGCGGTATTCCCAAGTCTTGGTCAATTCGCGTTGGTCGGTGACGATCTGATCAGGGTGCGGACATTCGAAATTCAGCTTCTTCTCGGCAAGCATTTGTCTGTATTCCGGCTCGCGGAACAGGGGAGCATGGTCGAGAACTTTTTCGGCCGATTGCGGCATGGTGGTCACCTTTTCCATCTGGCCGCGGCAAGCGGCAGCACAGGGACATCGAAACTTGAAGGGCCTCCGCGGATCGAGTGCCCCCGAACATTTTTATCGGCCTCCCTGCCTGGCAGGGAGGCCAGTCCTCATTCGGCGGCGACCGCCCTCGGCGGTGCGTCCTTCATCTTCTTCCACGGCGCGCGGTAGAGACCCCAGACCGGGTTGTTGATGGCCAGATCCATGTCGCGGGCGAAAATGGCGAAGCCGTCATAGCCGTGATACGGGCCGGAATAGTCCCATGAGTGCATCTGGCGGAACGGGATGCCCATCTTCTGCACCGGGTACTTCTCCTTGATGCCGGAGCCAACGAGATCAGGGCGGATGCCTTCGATGAACTTCTCCAGCTCATAACCGGTGACGTCGTCATAGAGGAGCGTGCCATTCTTCACGTAATGGCCGGTGCGCTGGTAGTCGTCGTTGTGGGCGAACTCGTAGCCGGTGCCGACGATCACCATAGCGAGGTCCTCGTAAGCAGTGATGACGTGACGAGGACGCAGCCCGCCGACATAGAGCATTACCGTATTGCCTTCGAGGCGCGGTCGGTACTTGGCGATGACGGCATCGACCAAGGGCCGGTACTTGGCGATGACCTTTTCGGTCTTCTCCTCGATTTCCGGGCCGAAATGCTTGGCGATGTTGCGCAGGGAGGCCTCGATCTGGGAGGGGCCGAAGAAATTGTATTCCATCCAGGCGATGCCGTACTTTTCCTCCATGTGCCGGCAGATGTAGTTCATCGATCGGTAGCAGTGGATCAGGTTGAGCTTGGCCCTTGGCGCGCGCTCTATCTCGGCGAGTGTGGCGTCGCCCGACCAGTTGCCGACCACCCGGAGCCCAATCTCTTCGAGCAGGATTCGCGAGGCCCAGGCATCGCCGCCAATGTTGTAGTCGCCGACGACGTTGACGTCGTATGGGCCGGACTCGAACGCGACATCGTCCTTGTCGAAGACCCAATCGCGGATCGCATCATTGGCAATGTGGTGGCCGAGCGATTGTGAAACGCCGCGGAAACCTTCGCAGCGCACCGGTACAATCGTCTTTTCGTGCTCCTTGGCTTTCTTGCGCGACACGGCCTCGATATCGTCCCCGATCAGGCCGATCGGGCATTCGGACTGCACCGAGATGCCTCCACTGAGCGGAAACAAGTCCTCGATCTCGTCGATGATCTTTTCCAGCTTTTTGTCGCCGCCGAAAACGATGTCCTTCTCCTGGAAGTCGGAGGTGAACTGCATTGTCACGAACGTGTCGATGCCCGTCGTGCCGACGTAATAGTTGCGGCGTTGCGACCAGGAATATTGCCCACAGCCGACTGGCCCGTGCGAGATGTGGACCATATCCTTGACCGGACCCCACACCACGCCCTTGGAGCCGGCATAGGCGCAGCCGCGGATTGTCATCACGCCCGGAATGGATTTGATGTTCGATTTGACGTCGCATTCGGAAAGGCCCTTGTCCTCCCCTCCAGCCTCGTCCTTGCTCGTTGCGACACTGAGGTGCTTCTTGCGACGCTTCGCCGCCTTGTCTGGATATTGGGACAGCACGTCTTCGATAAGCTTCGCATGCAAAGCGCCGTCATTCTCATAGTCGAGGCCCATGGGACCTGCCCCTTTCAAGGTTCGGGTAATGCCTCGCCAACGAGGCCTTGTTTCGTACGAAGGGGCGCCAGGTCACGGTCGGCGCCCTCTGTCGGTAGCGGCGGCTAGTGAGCGACGGCCAATTTCGCTTCCTTGGCCTGAAGCTCGGCAAGCATTTGCTCGTCCGTCTTCATGATGCCGAAGTCGAGCAGCATGTCCTCGAGCTCCTCCATGGTGATTGGGGTCGGGATGGTGCCCTGGCCCGAATTGACATGGATCTTCTCGGCCAACGCGCGGTACTCCCCTGCCTGTTTGGAGTCCGGCGCATACTGGATTACCGTCATCTTTCTCAGTTCGGCATGCTGGACGATGTTGTCGCGCGGCACGAAGTGGATGAGCTTGGAATTGAGCCTGGCAGCCAGCGCCTCGGAGAGGTCGAGCTCGCGGTCGGTCTGGCGCTCGTTGCAGATCAGCCCGCCGAGCCGCACGCCACCCGAATGGGCGTATTTCAGGATACCCTTGGCGATGTTGTTGGCGGCATAGAGCGCCATCATCTCGCCGGACATGACGATGTAGATTTCCTGGGCCTTGTTTTCGCGGATCGGCATCGCAAAGCCGCCGCACACCACGTCGCCCAGCACGTCGTAGGAGACATAGTCGACATTATCATAGGCGCCGTTCTCCTCGAGGAAGTTGATCGAGGTGATGACGCCGCGGCCGGCGCAGCCGACACCCGGCTCGGGGCCGCCGGACTCCACGCACTTGATGTCTTTGTAGCCGATCTTGAGCACGTCCTGGAGTTCAAGGTCTTCCACAGAACCTTCTTGGGCGGCGAGATGCAGAACCGTATCCTGCGCCTTTGCGTTCAGGATCAGCCGGGTGGAGTCGGCTTTGGGGTCGCAGCCGACGATCAGGATCCTCTGTCCGAGGTCGACCAGGGCGGCTAGCGTATTTTGAGAGGTGGTGGACTTGCCGATGCCCCCCTTTCCGTAGAATGCGATCTGACGCAGACCTGACATGTTGCTTCCTTCCTTCTTTCCATCCATAGCGGTTACCGCGACTTCAATGCCGGTCGGCAGATCCCGCCGCCTCGCACCGATCG
>NZ_NWQG01000011.1:0-36680 GCF_002529485.1 Mesorhizobium sanjuanii | reverse complement strand
GGGCCAGATTGGCTGAGTTTCGGCGCTCAGAAGAAATTTTCATTTATCGCAAACGCAAGCAGGATTTTTTGGCGAGCGACACCCCGCAATTTATGCTTTCGAGAGTGCGATGCAACAGCAGATAGACTTACAATCCCTGAATCTCAGCGGAAACCGGATACCGAGGCCCGTCAGATACCCTTCAGGTCGCCCGCCGCGACAACGGGACCGGTCGGCTGGCCGGTCGGCGAACCGCCGGTGGGCTCGAGGCTGACCGCGAGCACGGCGCCTTGCGCAAGCTTCTGCTGCACGACCGGCGACGCTGTGAGGTGCGTGGTGGCACCGGCCGGGATGACGCCCATCGAGACCGGCGCGTTCTTGCCCTCGATCATCCACAGTTCGAAATCCTTGCCGGCGGCGCGCTCGCCCGAAACGTGGGAAAGGCCGACATCGTGCGTGGCCGCGTCATAGACGACAAGATATTTGACGTCGCTGCCGTCGGCGGCCAGCGAGGCGACGAGCCGCTCCTGCTCGACCGGCGGGCTGACATAGGGCACGGCGATATAGATCGCCAGCGCTGCCAGCGCCGTGGCAGCAACGCTGCGCCAAAAACCGAGGCTCGACCAGAGGCCGGTCCGAGGTTCGGCGGAGCTGGCTGGCGTCGAGGCAAACAGCCGCCGATCGATCGCCACCTTGACGGAGGCTGGAGGCTCGACCGCAGCATAGGCGGTGGCCAGAGGCGAAAAATGTACCTCCCAGACATCGACGAGGCGGGCGAAGGTGGATTCGGTATCGACGCGACGGGACGCAATCTGGCGCTCATCTTTGGCCAGAACGCCAAGAACGTATTCGGCGGCGAGAAGGTCGTCGCCTCCACGTTCCGGTCCGTTGTCCTCTGCCAGCGTCATCTTTCCAGGCATTCTCTCAGTTTCAGCAGACTGCGCCGCAGCCAGGTCCGCATCGTGTTCAACGGTACGCCATGGCGCTCCGCCAGTTCGGCATAGCTTTCGCCGTTCAAATAGGCGCCCCGGACGGCCGCCGCCCGGTCCTTCTCCAGCTCATCGAGACAATGATGGACGCGCTCGGCCTCACCGCCCGCCACAACCATGGCCTCGGGTCCCGGCGCCGGATCGGCCACGTCGAGCGCGGCATTAATGTCCGCGGCGGGCTTGCGGCGCGCCCTGATGCGATCGATCGCATGATTGCGCGCTATGGCCACCAGCCAGGAGATCGGGCTCAGATCCGAAACGGCAAAACGATCCGCCTTCGTCCATATCTTGACGAAGACCTCTTGCAGCGCCTCTTCAGCTTCTCCCCGGTCATTCAATACACGAAGGCAGACGCCGAAAAGTTTCGCGCTCGTCTGCCGGTAAAGCAGGTCGAACGCGGCCCGGTCCTTCATCGAAGTCCGGACTATCAACTTGGTGATGTCCTGCGGCGTCATCGGCCGCCAAATTAGAAGATTGCAATGTATTTGCAACGGCCGAACGCTCCATACGCCGGCATTTGCACGTCAATTGCCAAGGAGACTGCCGCAAGCTAGCTTTGCCAATAGCGGGGACGCAGGAATGTCGGTCGAACGCGCTCTGTGGGAGCTTGATGCAACCGGCGTGGCCAGCCTGGTGCGCAAGGGAGAGATCTCGGCGCCGGAGCTTGTCGATGCAGCCATTGCCCGGGCCGAGGCCACGCGTCCCGATATCAACGCCATTGCCGAGCCGCTTTACGAGGCAGCGCGGACGCGGGCGAAAACCGTCGACCGTAATCTGCCGCTGGCCGGCGTGCCTTTTGCGATCAAGGATCTCGGCATCGCCATGAAGGGCGTGCCGACGCATTCTGGCAGCCGCATTCCCGCCTTCACCGCCGACTTCAACTCGGTGATGACCGAGCGCCACCTGGCCGCCGGCCTGATCCCTATCGCCACCAGCACCTCGCCTGAACACGGGCTGAGGCTGATGACCGAATCGGCCGCTTTCGGCATTACCCGCAATCCGTGGAACACGGCGCACACCAGCGGCGGCTCGTCGGGAGGTGCGGCGGCGCTGGTCGCGGCCGGCGTCGTGCCGGTGGCGCATGCCTCGGACGGCGGCGGCTCGATCCGCGTTCCGGCCGCCTGCACCGGGCTGGTGGGCTTGAAAACCGCGCGCGGCCGCGTGCCGCTGACGCCGCTGGTCACCGAAAGCTGGTATGGCCTGGTCGTCGACCACGCGCTGGCCCGCTCGGTCCGGGATTCGGCCTTGCTGCTTGATCTCACCCACGGACCCGATCCGCTGTCGCCCTATGCGGCGCCATGGCCGAAAGGCGCCTTTGCCGCCGCTGCAGCGCGCGACCCCGGCAAGCTCAAGCTCGCCGCCTACCGGAAATCGCCGCTTGGCCTGCCGATATCGGCCGAGGCACAGACGGCGCTGGACACGGCCGTGGCGCTGGCGCGCGAAGGCGGCCACAGCGTCGAGGAGATCGACCTGCCCTATATCGATCGCGATTTCATGGCGGATTTCTGCAAGACCGTCGCGGCGGCAGTGGCCGGCATCATACGGCTTGAAGGTGCGCGCGTCGATCGCTCCATCTCCCGTGACCTGGAGCGCGCTACGCGGGTCATCGGCCGCTTCGGCGAAATCACTTCTGCCGGCGAGATCTATGCCGGCCTGCAGCGGCTGCATGCCACATCGCGCCCGCTGATCAGCGAGACCGCGCAATATGACGCCGTGCTGATGCCCATCATCGCGCACCCGCCGCTGGCCTGCGGCGCCATGGACCCGAAGGGTGCCGATGAGTTCATCGAGAACATGCTGGACCGGCTGCATCTCACCCGCCTGCTGCGGTTCAAGCCACTGCTTGGCCAGTTGATGGACAAGAGCCTGTGGTTCACCCACTGGCCGGCGATCCAGAATGTCAGCGGCCAGCCGTCGATCGCGTTGCCTGTCCATGTCACCGAGGCCGGCTTGCCGCTGGGCATCCAGGCCGCCGGCCGGCCCGGGGACGAGGAGACGCTTTTGTCGCTTGCCGCGCAGATGGAGAAGATTTCGGGGTGGCTCAAGCGGCGGGCGCCGCTCAGGGTCCCGGCCTGACGGCGGGCCGATTTCATCATTTTGACAGCAAAGCCGTTTGCGGCCTGCCGCAATTCCCGCTAAGACGCCGCCGTTCTTTCCTGATGCATGTCGCCCAAAAGTGCCCAGCGGTTTTGGGACAACGACATGCATAAACCAAAAGCCGGGAACATACCGATGACGGACGTCGCCGCCACCGCCGAAATGCAGGCCGCGCTGCTTTCGCGAGCACTGCCCTACATGCAGCGCTACGAGAACAAGACCGTGGTGGTGAAATATGGCGGCCATGCCATGGGCGACATTGAACTCGGCAAGGCCTTTGCCCGCGACATCGCGCTGTTGAAGCAATCCGGTGTCAACCCGATCGTCGTGCATGGCGGCGGGCCGCAGATCGGCGCGATGCTGACCAAGATGGGCATCGAATCGAAATTCGAGGGCGGCCTGCGCGTCACCGACCAGAAGACGGTCGAGATCGTCGAGATGGTGCTGGCGGGCTCGATCAACAAGGAGATCGTGGCGCTGATCAACGCCGAGGGCGAGTGGGCGATCGGCCTGTGCGGCAAGGACGGCAACATGGTGTTCGCCGAGAAGGCACGAAAGACCATGATCGACCCGGACTCCAATATCGAGCGCGTGCTCGATCTTGGCTTCGTCGGCGAGCCGGTCGAGGTCGACCGCACGCTGCTCGACCTGCTGGCGCGTTCCGAAATGATCCCGGTGCTGGCGCCGGTGGCGCCCGGCCGCGACGGCCACACCTACAACATCAACGCCGACACCTTTGCCGGCGCCATCGCCGGCGCCTGCCAGGCGACACGCCTGCTGTTCCTCACCGACGTGCCCGGCGTGCTCGACAAGAACAAGAAGCTGATCGACGAATTGACGGTGGCCGAGGCGAAAGCGCTGATCAAGGACGGCACGGTGTCCGGCGGCATGATCCCCAAGGTCGAGACCTGCATCGAGGCGATCGAGCGTGGTGTCGAAGGCGTCGTCATCCTGAACGGCAAGACGCCGCATTCGGTGCTGCTCGAACTCTTCACCGAACACGGCGCCGGCACGTTGATCGTGCCATAAGCGGCAGCGGCCCTTGTCGCTCGCCGCCAGTCGATCTAGGCGGCACGCCTATCTGCGGCGGACGGCAGATTGCAGGGTCACCGTGAGGCCGGGCCTCAATAAGAATTCCGGATTCTCGAACCCCACTGCGACCGCCATAGCCTGCGTTTGCGGGTCGAACTCGCCGGTCCCTTCTACCAGGCGTCCTGTGTGGGGATACTTTTCGCCGTTCGGCAGGACGAGCGTATACTCCAGCATTTCGCCTCCGTTCTTGCGGACATCAAACATTTCCCGGCGCTCGGCGTAGGCGTCGAAAGGTACTTCGCCAACGACCTTGATCGGATCCAACTGAATGATGACAGCCAACCGGTTTTGGTTGAGCGCTTCCAGCGTTAAGTAGGCGCCTTCCCGGACAAAAGGTTGGCTGATCATTCCGTCAATCGGAGCAAACAGTTTCGTCTGATCCAATTGTAGCTGCGCAATCCCTACGTTGGCTTTGGCCGCATCGACGTTGGCCGCAGCGATACCTCGCTGCGCTTGCGCTTCAAGCACTTGCATGTCCGACGAGACGTTGCGAGCCTGCAGTGCTTCCGCATTTTTCAGCTTCACGTCGGCAAGCTGAAGTTGAGCCTCCATCACCTTCTGTTGCGCTTGAGCGGTATCAAGAGTGAGCTTTCTGAACTTCACGTCGAACTCAAAGAGCAAATCGCCCTTTTTCACGATCTGCCCCGTGGTGAAGTTGATCTTGGCCAGCCGTCCGTCGACGCGTGCGGCGATTTCGGCTTCACGGGCTGCAATGACTTTGCCCTTGAATTCGTATACTTTGCTCTCAAGTGAATCCTGCGCCGTGGCTGTCTGCGCCGCAAGGCAGCAGGCAGCGACAAAGATGCACAATGCCGCCAAACTGAGCGTTCGCGCGGGAAAGCTGTTTCCGACCATTAGACTCCTCCCGGGTTTCGCACCATTGCCCACTGTTCGAAAGAACCCCTAAGTGGCGCCCCGCCACGGCGAGGTCTCATCAGTTGGCGGCCTTTGCGACTCCGAGTTCCTTGTCGACCTCGTTCTCGAAGGCGCGCTTCTTGCCGGCGATGAAGCGGCGGTAGCCTTCAGGGTCGATCCAAGCGGCAACACCCTCGGTCTTGGCCCGTTCGCGCTTGCCGGCGAAGTCGTAATATTCGTTGTGCTGCGCCAGCCAGATGTCGGGCTTCAGCATTTCCAGCATGTGGTGCGTCCGCCGGTAGTCGTCGGCGATGCCAAGATATGAAGGGTCCTTCACCAGCCGGTAGCCGGGGTTGAACCCCGATCCATCGGGGAACACCACGACATAGGCCTTGCCGTCAACCATGAGGTTGGCGACCCAGGTCGTGGCCCCGCGCGTATGGCCCGGCGTCAGATAGGCGGTGAGCATTACATCGCCCAACCTCACCGTGTCGCCGTCGCGCAGCACGCGGTCGACCTTGACCGGTGGATAGAGAAAATCGTCGGCGTATTTGAAGTCGCCCTTGTCGCCGCTCTCCATCGCCGGGACATCTTCGCGCATCACCGCCATCTCGGCCCCGTACTTCTCCTTGAGATAGGCGAAGGCACCGGCATGATCGATATGCGCATGAGCGTTGATCATCACCTTGATGTCTTCTGGCTTGAAACCGAGCTTTTTGATCGACTCCTCGATCATTGGCCCGGAAGACGGCATGCCGGTGTTCATCAGGATGTGGCCTTCAGGCGTAGTGAACAGGAACACGCCGAGCCCTTTGGTGCCGACGAAGTAGATCGGCCCGAGGATATGAACCGGCTCCTCCTGCTCTTCCCATTTCAGGGCCTTCCTCGCGAGCTTGAGGAAAAGATTGTTGTCGTTGGCGAGCTGTTCCTCGGTCGGAATTTTTTCCGGCGATGTCTGCGAAAACGCCGGCGTCGCAAGGCCGATAGCAAACACTCCTGCAAGGAACAAACTGCCGACCTTCAAACCAGAGGCGAGCATCCCGTCCTCCTCAGACGATTCGACCAGGGCCTTCCGGCCGTCAACCTAACTGTCCTACCAGAACATAGCACTGGAGAACCAAATCGGCGAGGTCTATTGCTTGCCGATGTAAGCTATGATCCTTGCCGTCAATCCCTGAAAATGGCGCGACCAAGCCATTCCGCCAAACCAAGGTGAACGACAATGTTTTGACGTGTCCGGGGCAGCCGCGCTTCCGCGCGAGCGGGCTCTATCTTCGGCCGCACAGCGGCCCTCGACGGAACCCGCCGTCAGCGGTTTCGGTCCATCCGGGTAACGATCGCTCTACCGGCCCGTCCGCATCGCGCTTCTATTCGGAGTCGCACAAATGGCGCTCCATGATGGGTTTCGACGAGGCGGTCGCCCACGCTGACAGCGCGTGCTCTGGTTGACAAGGAATGGACCGGACCAACCGGCACAGGGATCGCGACGGACTGACCTTTCCCTCGCGGAGTTGAACGTAAGCCGCAGAGGCGGTCCGCATGTCCTAGTCGTCGATCTGGATCTGGTATCGGCTCGGTTCAGCAGTTTGCGTGCAGCTTTTCCTGAGGTGCTGATTGTCCCGATGTGGGCGTTCTGTATATCGCAAACTGCCGCCAGGCCGCGCTAACGCTCTTCCTCAACAACGAGAGACAAGAAATGGGCCGATTTCTTTTTTCGACAGATCTGGCTGAGTGATCCCTAATGTGGTCTCAAACAGAAATGCGGGATGCCCGATTTCCACAGGGCTAATTCCCCTACGGCTGGGTAGCGCTAGCGAATTCGCGTGGCCCACTCTCGGAAATTCTCAAGAAGCGAACGAAGGTGGAGTGGGCCGCCAGCCCCCATGAAACACGTTCCCCTCCGTCCAGCAGGCCCACCAGTCGGTTTCGTGACCGTAGTTGTGCGAGATCAGATCAAGGGTCCGCCCGTCGCAGTCTGTCCCTACAAGGTCAATCTTTAAGGACCAGCCCGAGTTATCGATGGTGCTGATTGAAGGACCAAACGCATGCTCCCAATCCCCATCGCATTGAGCTTCATACCAGCGGGCTAGCCAATCTAGAACATCCATCCAGCTAAGCTATCGGACCGGCTACAGCATAGGAAGAAGGCTTCGGGCTAGCCGGGTTTGTCAAATACATAATCGCCTCAAGGGGTACGGAGGTGAGGTGATTTCATCGCCTGAGATGGCTGAGCGGGACATGGCCCGGCCCCTTGATGTTCTGCAGCACAAGCTGCGTGTGGACGTCGCGCACGCCGGCGAGCCGCATCAGCCGGTGCATGACGAAGGCGTTGAGTTCGTCGACCGATGGCACCATCACATGCAGCAGGAAATCGTGGTCGCCGGTCATCGTCCAGCATGACGAGACCTCGTCCATGCGCTGCACGGCGGCAATGAAGCTTTCCGGTGAGCCATCGCTGTGGCTGACCAGACGCACCTGGATGAAGACCTCGACCATCAGGCCGACAGCGCGGCGGCTGAGCACGGCGGCAAAGCCCTTGATGATGCCGGCACTTTGCAGGGCCTCGAAGCGGCGCGCGCATGGCGTCGTCGACAGGCCGATCTGCTCGGCCAGTTCGGATACCGGCTTGCGACCGTCGCGCTGCAGGATATCGAGCATCTTGATCTCGAAATCGTCAAACTGAGGCATTTTCACTCTCCAACAGCTCTGTAGTGGTGAGTTTTACCTCAAATCCTGCATTCAAGCCATCATCAAGGCTGATTTGCCTCGCCGGCTTTGCGTAATCTTGACTGGAAGCCCGATGGCCACGATTGCGAGGAGAACAGCCATGACGATGAGCGTTGCCGACTACGCGAGAGAATGTGCTGCACAAGGGCTGCGCGGTGACTATTCGGTCTGCCGTGCCGATTTCACGGTGGCGCAGGGGTACGACTACAGCGCCGACGAACAGGCGGTGTGGCGCACGCTGTGCGACCGGCAGACGAAACTGACGCGCAAGCTGGCGCATCATTCCTATCTCGACGGCGTCGCCGAACTTGGTCTTCTCGACCAGATCCCGGATTTCGGCGCGGTCAGTGAAAAGCTGCGCAAGCTGACAGGCTGGGAGATCGTCGCCGTGCCCGGCCTTATTCCCGCCGCGCCGTTTTTCGACCACCTCGCCCACCGCCGCTTTCCGGTCACCAACTGGCTACGGACGCGCCAGGAGCTCGACTACATCGTCGAGCCGGACATGTTCCACGACTTCTTCGGCCATGTGCCGGCGCTGACGCAGCCGGTCTTCGCCGACTTCATGCAGATGTATGGAGAGAGGGCCGAGGACGTGATCGCGCTCGGCGGCGACGAGATGATCACCCGGCTCTACTGGTATACGGCCGAGTACGGGCTGATGCAGGAGGCCGGCCAACCGCTGAAAGCGTTCGGCGCCGGACTGATGTCATCCTTCACCGAACTGCAATTCGCCGTCGAAAGCAGGGATGCGCACCATGTCGCCTTCGATCTGGAAACGGTGATGCGCACCGGCTACGAGATCGACAAGTTCCAGCGCGCCTATTTCGTGCTGCCGTCCTTCGACGCCTTGCGCGACGCGTTCCAGACCGCCGACATGGCCGCTATCGTCGGACGTAACAAGGGCAAGCCGGCGCTCGACCCGGCAACCGTCTGACGGCTCAGCCGGTTTCTGCCTTCAGCCGGGCAATCTGCTCGCGCTGAAGGTCGAGCGCCGCTGTCGTGAACCGCAAGATCGTGGCCGGCTCGGCGTCGCTGCAATACGATTTGAGCGGAACCATCAGACGGCGATCAGCTTGCCGAGGTGATCGCCCAGCCGGCAGGCCAATGCGGTGATCGTGGTCGTCGGGTTGCATTCGCCGGACGTGCAGAATACCGAGGAGCCGCCGACGTAGAGATTGTCCATGCCGTGCACCTTTGAATTAGCGTCGACCACGCTCTTGGTGACGTCGGTACCCATGCGGGTGCCGCCCATGTGATGGTGGCCGGCCAGTTCCTCATTCGTCGGATAATCCCCGCCATTGACGATCCAGTCGGCGATACGCACACGGCCGAGGTTCTTCTGAACAAGCGTGGTGCCGAACAACCTCAATCCCTCCAGCAGGGTGCGGTGTTCCATCTCCGACTTCTTCCAGTGCAGTTCGATGCGCGGCACGCCGGCGTGGTCGACATCGGTTTTCGACAGTTCGATCTGGTTCGAAGCCAGCGGCGCCTGTTCCCAGGCGACATAGAGCTGAGCGGCGCAGCGCAAATTCTGGCTGAGCTGATAGGCCACCCATTCGGCCATGTCGGGTGCGGTGCAAGCGAGGTCGGCAACCAGGCTTTTGATGCCCGCATAGGGCGTCTCGATCAGCCGGATACCGAAATTCATGATCTTCAGGCGCTCCATCGCGGCGAGCGTCGGCGAGAAGAAGGCCTCGTTGGTGGCATCGACCTCGAACTCGCTGTAGTCGGCGAGAATGGCATTGCCGCCTTCGAAGGTCGGATGCTCCATCCAATAGCGGCCGAGAGCCGCGGCATTCGGCACCACGCCGCCGTTCGAGCGCTGGTTCGACCACAAAAGCAGCCGTGAATTCTCCAGTCCGCCGGTGCAGACGATGAAATAATCGGCAGTGAAGGATCCGGCATCCTGCCCGTTCGACCACAGTTTGGCGCCGGTCACCCGTCTGCCGTCGCCGGCCAGTTCGGTGGCGTAGGTGTTGAGCACGACGGCGATGTTTTTGCTCTTGTCGAGTTCGTCGGCATATTTTTCGCCGAAGCGCACGGCCGGGCTCTTGATCAGCTGCACCCAGCGAATGTCGTCCGAGATCGACACATCCGGCCGGAAGTCGGGAAGTTCGAGAATGTCGTGGACTTCGTTCAGATAGGGCTCGATATCGGCGCGGCTGATCGGCCAGCCGGTATCGGGCGCCCAGGCCTTCGGCTCGAAATCCTGTTTGTCGAGCACCCGGCACCAGCCGGCCCAGTGATTGGAGCTGCCGCCGAGGAAGCGCAGGCGGGTGATGTCGAGATCGAAATAGGGATCGCCGACCGTGCTGCCACGGTAGAAATCCTGCGAATCATCGCTGAATTCGCGGGGGCCGGCCTCAAGCACCACAACCGGAATGCCGGCGGCGCCAAGCTTCCTGGCGATCGTGGTGCCGGCCGGCCCGGAGCCCAGGATGCAGACCTTGGGAGTGAAATTGGCAGCGCGGAAGGCCTCGTAGCTGTCGAAGATCATGCGAGATCGCTCCGCTTCAGGATCCAGCCATTGATCTCGACGATCGCGTCCGGATCGGCATCGGGGCGATCAGCCTTGGGCAGTCCGCGGAACAGCGACAGGGTCGGCAACGCGATCAGCGCCTGCATGACCATGCGGCGCGATATTTTTTTGGTGAAGAAACTCATGATACGTCTCTCGATTGGGACTTCGATCCACGCATGGCTTTCCCTCAACGGCACATGCTCGCCAGGAGAAGCCAAATCCATGCCAAACCTAGCTGGAAACCTGCTTCAGGCGTGTGAACGGGCGGCATGAATTCAAACAGGGTTAGGATTGTGCTAACGGCCGGAATTGCTCAGGCGGCCTCGGAAATGTCGTTGTCGAGGATCGTCAGATTGCGGCCGCGGTGCTTGGCCTCATAGAGGCGCTGATCGGCGGCGCGCATCAGTTCCGACACGGCGGCATCCTCGCCGCACAGGGTGCCGCCGATGCTGACGGTAAGGGGTATGACTCGCTCGTCAACCGGTCGGAAGCGGATCAGCTCGACCTCACGGCGGATGCGCTCGGCGACGCGTTTGGCTTCCTGGTCGGTGGCGCCGGCCAGGAACGCGGCGAATTCCTCGCCGCCGATGCGGCCGAGCACGTCGCCGCTGCGCACGCCACGTTCGATGGCGGCGGCGATCAGGAGCAGCGCGTCATCGCCGGTCAGGTGACCGAAGCTGTCGTTGATCTTCTTGAAGTGATCGGCATCGATGATCAGCAACGCACCGCGATCGGATCTGCGACGCGAGCCTTCGAGCGCGGCAAAGAAGCTCTCGCGGTTGAGCATGCCGGTCATGTCGTCGCGGCTCGCCTTCTCCGACAGGCGCCGGTGCGCAGCAGCGAGCTGGGCATGGGCGCGGGCGAGATCGCGGTGAGCGCTTTTCAGCCTCTCGCCTTGCCAGAACGTGTAGGCGCCGGCGATCCAGGCGAGAGCCAGTGGACAGACCGTGGATGTCAGCCAGATGGTGCGGTTGATTGGAAAGCCCATGGCCGGAACGACGATCAACGTCAGCAGGAGCGAGGCCGCGAGGGAGGCGAAAGCGACGGCGGCGGACTTCAGAAATATGCGACTCATCGCTGGCTCCCACTGGACCGTCTCTGTGCCAGCAAGCCCTGAACGCCATCTTTCGGCGATAGCTAAAATTTGAATCGTGGCGCCACTTTCACCGCCCGGGACGCGCATAAGTTGTGGATAAAGCCTCTGCCAAAGGCATCGTTTCGTGCCATAAGGATCGCATGACCGCGCTCCCCGACCCCGCCCGTTTTGCCCATGTCACCGACTGGGTGTTTGACCTCGATAACACACTCTATCCGCATCATTCGAATCTGTTCTCGCAGATCGACGTGAAGATGACCGCCTATGTCGGAGAATTGCTGACCTTGCCGCGCGAGGATGCACGCAAGCTGCAGAAGGAACTCTATCAGGAATACGGCACGACGCTGAACGGGCTGATGACGCGCCATGGCATCGACCCCGACGACTTTCTCGAGAAGGTCCACGACATCGACTATTCCTGGCTGGTGCCCGATCCCGTTCTCGGTACTGCTATTCGCCAGCTACCCGGCCGCAAGTTCATTTTCACCAATGGCGATCGCAGGCATGCCGAACGCACCGCGCGCCAACTCGGCATTCTCGAACATTTCGACGACATCTTCGATATCATCGCCGCCGGGCTCACGCCAAAGCCGGCGCGGCAGAGCTATGAGAAATTCGCGGAACTCCACGCCATCACCGGCCACAATGCGGTGATGTTCGAGGATCTCGCCCGCAACCTATCCGTTCCCAAATCGCTGGGCATGACCACGGTGCTGGTGGTGCCGCGCAATTTCGAGCCGACCTTCTCGGAAATCTGGGAACGCGACCCGGCCAATGAGGACGATGTGGATTTCGTCACCGACGATCTCGCGACGTTTCTCACGGCGATTGTGGAGGGGGTAGAGGAATCGAAGAACTGAGGAATTGAAGAACTGGGGAACGGAGGAACGATCCGGGCCTCCTTTTCCTCAATTCTTCAGTTCTTCAATTCCCCAGTTCGCCGACCTACTCCCCTAGCTTGTAGAAGCGGCTGATAATCCCCCAGGCCTCGTCGGCGGTATCGACGAAATCGATGATGTCCTGGTCGCCGGGCGTGATCGTGCCTTGCTCGGCGAGGAAATCGAGGTCGATAGCCTTCTTCCAGAAAGCCTTGCCGAACAGGATCACCGGCACCCGCTCCATGCGTCCGGTCTGGATCAGGGTCAGTGCCTCGAAGAACTCGTCCATGGTGCCGAAGCCGCCTGGAAAAACCGCGACCGCCTTGGCTCGCATAATGAAATGCATCTTGCGGACCGCGAAATAGTGGAAGTTGAAGCAGAGTTCGGGTGTCACATAGGCATTCGGCGCCTGCTCGTGCGGCAGCACGATGTTGAGGCCGATCGATGGCGCGCCGACATCGTCGGCGCCGCGGTTTCCGGCCTCCATGACGCCTGGGCCGCCGCCGGTGGCGACCACGAATTCCCGGTAGTAGGAGGTGGCCGACTGCCGCGAGCAGAGGCGGGCGAACTTGCGCGCCTCCTCGTAATATTTGCTGTTTTTCTCGAGGTTCTTCTTCTGCGTCTCGTTCTTGGCCGCCCAGGCTTCGCCGCCGGGTTCGGGAATGCGCGCGCCGCCGAACAGGATGACGGTCGAGCGGATGCCGCGTTCGGCCAGGATCATCTCCGGCTTCAACAGCTCAAGCTGCAGCCTGACCGCGCGCAATTCGCGCCGCGTCATGAAGTCGGGGTCGTTCCAGGCCAGCCGGTAGGTATCGGCGCGCGTCTGCGGCGTGTCAGGAACGCTTTTCGACCGCTCCAGATCCTCGTCCGAATGCGGCAGCGGCGTCCATCCCGCCTTTTCCATTGGATTCATATTGTTCTACCCGTCCAACTCTTCACTTGCGCCGTCCCATGACGCAGCCGCGATTGACCCCTACCCGACCTTCACATAGGGTCCGCGCGACTTTCAAAACAGGTTAAGGCGTGGCCCCTTAACAGCGTGGTAATGGAGCGAATTCATGTCGAAGCCGGATCTCGTGAGCCTCGAAATGACCATCGAGAAAGCCTTCGAGGAACGCGATGCGATTTCGACCGCAACCCGCGGCGCGACGCGCGACGCCATCCAGTCGGCGCTCGACCTGCTCGACCGCGGCACCGTGCGCGTCGCCGAGCGTCAGGCAGACGGCAAATGGCATGTCAACCAATGGCTGAAGAAGGCGGTGCTGTTGTCCTTCCGGCTCAACCCGATGGAAATCATCAAGGGCGGCCCCGGCCAGGCCGTGTGGTGGGACAAGGTGCCGTCGAAATTTGATGGCTGGAGCGCCGTCGATTTCGAGAAGGCCGGCTTCCGCGCCGTGCCCTCGTCGGTCGTGCGCCGCTCGGCTTACGTCGCGCCGGGCGTCGTGCTGATGCCGTCCTTCGTCAATGTCGGCGCCTATGTCGACAGCGGCACCATGGTCGACACATGGGCCTCGGTCGGCTCCTGCGCCCAGATCGGCAAGAACGTTCATCTGTCGGGCGGCGTCGGCATCGGCGGCGTGCTGGAGCCGATGCAGGCCGGTCCGACCATCATCGAGGACAATTGCTTCATCGGCGCACGCTCCGAAGTGGTCGAGGGCTGCATCGTGCGCGAAGGGTCGGTGCTCGGCATGGGCGTCTTCATCGGCCAGTCGACCAAGATCGTCGACCGCGCCACCGGCGAGATCTTCTACGGCGAGGTGCCGGCCAATTCCGTCGTCGTCGCCGGTTCGCTGCCGGGCAAGCCCTTTCCAAACAACGAGCCCGGGCCTAGTCTCTACTGCGCCGTCATCGTCAAGCGGGTCGACGCCAGGACTCGTTCAAAAACCTCGATCAACGAATTGCTGCGCGATTGATCTTTTCCCGGAACAAACGCACTTTCCGCCGGCGCGACGATCCGTCGCGCTGGCTGTTGGCGAAGCTTGGCATCCTCGAAAGCAGCAAAGGCGCCAACCAATACGGACCGGACCCGCTTGCCTGACAGATCAGATCTCATCTGGCTTTTCTTCAGAATATCAGGCCGTGTCAGCCGCGCGGCCTATTTTCTCGGAGGGTTGCTCGTCGCCATCATACAAGCCTTCCCGCTCTATCGCTTCACGCTGGTGGCGGAAGGCACGACGGAGAGCAACGTGTGGTCGTTCATATTCTTCATCGCCTTCGTCGCCTCGCTCTGGTCGAACGTGGCACTGGCGGTGAAGCGGCTGCACGACCTCGACAAGCCGGGGATAGCAGCGCTGGTGCTTTTCGTGCCTGTTGTCTCGATTGTCGCGTTCCTCGTGCTCTGCCTGTTTCCCGGGCAGCCGGGACCCAACCGCTATGGCAAACGCACCAATTCACCGGCCGAATCCTAGAGCCGGATGATTTCAGGTCAAGTCGACCTGAAATCTGAATTCGGCTCTAAATCAAAGAGATAGAGCATGATGTCATCCGGAAACCGCTTCACACTTTTCGGCATCATGCTCTAGCATCGCCGAAAACCTGAATATCGATCGAGTTTCTCGCCATGCGCTACCGCACGCTTGATTCGAAACTGATCATCGAAACCGCCGAGCGGCTGGAAGAGCGCGTCGCAGAGCGTTTTCCCGACGCAGGCCTGCGTGGCGTCGCCGCCGAACTCGTGTCGCTGTCACGCGACCTTGCCAAGTCGGCGAAGGCGCTGGAAGCGCCGATCTGGTGGCTGCGCGGCGCCATTGTGGCCGCCATCGTCATAGGTGCGCTGATGTTCCTGTTCGTCGGCACGATCCTGCCGCTCGGCCGCCTCTCGCGAACCCACGACGCCATCCAGTCGGTGCAAGGCATTGAATCCTCGGTCAACATGATCCTCCTCGCGGTGATCGGCTTCCTGACGCTGATCCGGAGCGAGGAGCGCATCAAGCGCAAGCGCGTGTTTCGCGAGCTTCATGGTTTGCGATCGCTGATCCATGTCATCGACATGCATCAGCTCACCAAGGATCCGGCCGCCCTCTCAACCCATTTCAAGCCGACGGCGCATTCACCTGCCCGCATCACCAACGCCGCCGACCTTGCCCGCTATCTCGATTACTGCTCCGAAATGCTGTCGATCACCGGCAAGATCGCCGCGCTCTTTGCCCAGTCGGTGAACGATGATGTGGTGATCAACGGCGTCAACGACATCGAGAACCTGGCTTCCAACCTGTCGCGAAAGATCTGGCAGAAGATCACCTTGATCGAAAGCCGCCCGCCGGCGTCGCAACCTGCTCCGGCTCCAAGCCCGGCGATCCACGCTGCTTCGCTTCCGCCTCACGCATCAGAACCGTGATCCGCTTGACCAACGGCGCCCGCGTGCCGGCCTTGTCGGCCAGGCGCAGGATCGCACCCTGCAATTCGTCGATCTCCGTCGGCCGGCCGCGCTGCAAATCGTCCCACATCGACGAGCGTGCCGCGGCGTCGATTGCAAGCATCCTCCGCGCCAGGACCTTGAACAGCCAGTCGGGCAGACGCAGCACCTTTGGCAGCAGAGCCGGGCGCAGGCCGGCGATCCGTGCCGGCTCGATGCCTGAGGCCTTCATCGCCGCCAGTGCCTCTTCGATCTGGCCGGCCAGGATCAGGCGCCAACGGCGATCGGCAAGTTCCGTCGCCAGCGGCAGGTCGGACAGCGCCACGAGAGCGTTGTTGAGGTTCATCAAAAGCTTGCCCCACAGCACCGATTTCATGTCGCGGTGGGTTTCGACTGCTAGCCCCTCGACCGCAAGCTGACCGGCAAGGTCTGCCGCTCCGTCTTCGATCAGCACCTTGCCTTCGCTGGCGCGATGCACGCGAAGCGGCAATTCGCCATCCGGCGACTGGACGACGTTGAACGGCACCATGCCGGCGAATACGCGGCGCTGGCCAAGCCCGGTCCGCAGCCTCTCGGCATTGTCGACGCCGTTCTGCAGGCTGACCACCATCGCGTCCGGGCGGGCATGGGCGGCAATGAGCACCGCCATCTCTTCGGTCGCACCGCTCTTGACCGTCACCAGGACGATATCGGCGCCGGACAAGGACACGGCCGGATCGGTGGTGATGGTGAGTGCCCCCGGCGCTATGCGGCGGTCGCGGCCATCGAGGTCGCTGACCCGCAAGCCGGCCTTGCGCACCGCCGCCTCGATACGCGGCCGCGCCAGAAGAATCACCTTGCGCCCGGCGAGCGCCAGACAGCCGCCGACATAGCAGCCGATACTGCCGGCGCCGGCGATGACTATCGTTTTTTCTTGCCTGGCCATGCGATAAGCTCACCTTGGCCTGTAACTATACGACATGAAAACCATAATGTCGGCGGTATCGCGCGCCTTCATGTCTGGCCGTGACAGGCCTTTCGCTTTCGACTATCGCTTTGCCCATGACGTTGCCGACCGATCCCGTTGCAAATCTCGCCGCCCTCATCCGCTGCGCCTCCGTGACGCCCGCCGAGGGCGGTGCGCTGAGCGCGCTGGAAGACATGCTGAAGCCGCTCGGCTTTTCCGTCGAGCGCCCGGTGTTTTCGGAAGCAGGCACGCCGGACATCGAGAACCTTTATGCGCGGCGCTCCGGCAACGGCCCGCATTTGATGTTTGCGGGGCACACCGACGTGGTTCCGGTTGGCGATGAATCCTCCTGGACGCATCCGCCTTTCGCCGCCGAGATCGCCAAAGGCGAGATGTTCGGCCGCGGCGCCATCGACATGAAGGGCGGCATCGCCTGTTTCATCGCCGCGGTGGCGCGCCATGTCGACAGGACGGGCGGCCCGAAGGGCTCGGTCTCGCTGCTGATCACCGGCGACGAGGAAGGGCCGGCGATAAACGGCACGACGAAGCTGCTCGAATGGGCGGCGGCCAAGGGCGAGAAATGGGACGCCTCGATCGTCGGCGAGCCGACCAATCCCGAGACGCTCGGCGACATGATCAAGATTGGCCGGCGCGGCTCGCTGTCCGGCAGCGTCATCGTCAACGGCCGGCAGGGCCACGCCGCCTACCCGCAACTTGCCGACAACCCGGTGCGCGGACTGTTGAGCCTGGTCGAGGGCTTGCTGCACCCGGCCTTCGACAAAGGCACGACGGATTTCCAGCCGACCAACCTGGAGGTCACCTCCATCGACGTCGGCAATCCGGCCACCAATGTCATTCCGGCGAAGGCGACCGCCACCTTCAACATCCGCTTCAACGACACGTGGACGGCCGAGACGATCCAGACGGAGATCCACAACCGTCTCGACCGGGCGGCGAAGCGCAAGAAATACCGGACGGGCAAGAAGACGCCGGTCGACTACGAACTCGTCTGGCGCGACAGGCCGAGCCACGTCTTCCTGACGCGCGACGACCGACTGATCGAAGCGCTCGGCGGTTCGGTCCAGGCGGTGACCGGCAGGACGCCGGCGCTTTCCACCTCCGGCGGCACATCCGACGCGCGCTTCATCAAGGACTATTGTCCTGTGGTCGAATTCGGGTTGGTCGGCAAGACCATGCACATGGTCGACGAACGTGTCGCACTTGCCGACCTCGAGACGCTGACGCAGATCTATCAGCGCTTCATCGAAGACTGGTTCGAGCGAGGCCTGCCTGATCATGCTTTCGTCGGATGAAACCTATGCTTCGCTGGCCGGCGCCTGGCGGCTTATGCTCGGCAAGGCCGATGGGCTGCGCCTGCTCGACCTTTCAGCCGACGGTTTCTGGAATTCCTTTTTTGCCATTGTAGTCGCTGCGCCGGCGATGATCGTCAGCTGGGTCGGTCTTGCCAACGAGATCGGTGACCCCGATGCGTTCGCCGGGCGCCTCGGCATGCTGATCCGCCTGGCAACGGTCGACATCGGTTCATGGCTACTGCCGCTAGTCGCTCTCGCTTTGGTGGCGAAGCACGCCGGATTCGGCGGCCGGTTCGTGCACTATGTCGTTGCCAGCAACTGGGCGTCAGCGATCGTCGCTTGGATCATGCTGCCGTCGACGCTGGTCCGGCTCGTCCTGCCGCCGACCAGTGCATTCGCCGGACTGTTGTGGTTGTTTCTTTTCGCGCTGTCGATGATGCTGACCTGGCGGATGACCAATGCCGCGATCAGCAAGGGTGCGGCTGTCGGCACCGCTGTCTTTGCCGGCATGTTCGTGGTCTCACTGGCTGTGCAGACCGGCCTGCTGGCGCTACTCGGCATTGCGCTGCCAACCAGCGGGACCTAGAATTTTTTCCGGATAATCGACGCCGACGAGGAACAGCCCGTCGGGCGGCGCCACCTGGCCGCAGGCGGCGCGATCGCGCGCATCGAGCGCCACCTTCAGGTCGGCAATGGTCCAGCCGCCTTCGCCGACGCGTTTCAGCGAGCCGACCATCGAGCGCACCTGATTGTGCAGGAAAGAGCGCGCCGAGGCCTTCACTTCGATCAGGTCGCCAGAGCGGCTGACATCCAGCCGATCGAGTGTGCGCACCGGGCTGTCGGCCTGGCATTGGGTCGAGCGGAAGGTGGTGAAGTCATGCCGCCCCAGCAGCACCTTCGCCGCCTCGTGCATGGCGGCGGCGTCGAGACGCTTCGGCACCCACCAGACCTTGCCCTTGTCAAGCGCCGCCGGGGCGCGCCGGTTGACGATGCGGTAGAGATAGTGGCGACCGGTCGCCGAGAAACGCGCGTCGAAGCCATCGGCAACGGCGGCCGCTTTCAGGACGGCAATGCGCGCCCCGGCGGCCTGCAGATGGGCGTTGACGGCGTCGCGCACCTTGTCGTCAGGCCATGCCTTGATGAGATCGACATGCGCCACCTGGGCGGTCGCATGGACGCCGGCATCGGTGCGGCCGGCGCCGCGCAGCGAGACTTCCTCGCCGCAGAACTTCTCGATCGCCTGTTCGATCGCCTGCTGCACCGAGGGCTGGTCGGCCTGGCGTTGCCAGCCGGCGTAGAGGCTGCCGTCATATTCGATATCGAGGCGAAAACGCGGCATGCCTGGCGATTACTTGTCCCGCCTAAGCGGCGAGCGCGGTGAAGGCCGAGGCGTAGACCAGCTTGCCGGCCTCTGGCGCCTCGCCCCAGGCCAACGCCTGCAGTGCCTCGCCCTGGTACTCGCTTTCGAAGTTTTCGGCGCGCGCGCGGCTGTAGCCGAAGCGCCCATAATAGGCCGGGTCGCCAAGCACCACGGCCAGCATCTCGCCGGCGTCCTTCAGGCGGATATGCGCCTCGCGGATCAACGCGCCGCCAATGCCGGTGCCATGGAAGGACGGTTCGACTGCCAGGGGCGCCAGCGCCACCGCCGGGAAACTCTTGCCGCCGTTCTGCACGAAAAGCCTGGAAAACAGGATATGGCCGACCACTTGCCCATCTTCGTCCGCCACCAGTTCGACGACAGCATCGCCGCCGGTGACCAGCGCGTCCACCAGCCCGGCTTCCGCCTGCTGACCGAATGCATGTTCCTCGACGAGGCGGATCGCCTCGCGGTCCCGCGGCGTCGCCGCGCGTATCGACATCATGCTCATGAGAATTTCATTCCTTTTTCGAGCTTGGCTCCACGCAGAAACTCCTGCGCGCCGGCAGGCCTTCCGCCCGCCCGTTGAACTTCGACCAGCCTGATTGCGCCCGACCCGCAGGCCACCGTCAGCCGATCGTCGAGAATTCCTCCCGGCTCGCCGGCGCCTTCTACAAGCGTCGAGCGAAGCAGTTTCAGCCGCTCCATGCGGCCGCCAATTCCGGTCTCGCACCATGCGCCGGGAAAGGGCGACAGGCCGCGAATATGGTTGTGGACCTCGCCAGCAGGCCGCGTCCAGTCCACGCGCGTCTCCGCTTTATCGATCTTTTTGGCGTAGGTCACCCCTTCTGTCGCCTGCGTGGTAAATGTCAGGGTGTTTCCTTCAAGCCGCGCCAGCGCGTCCACCATCAGCGCCGCACCAATGCCCATCAGCCGGTCATGCAGGTCGCCGGCCGTCATATCGGGTCCGATGGCGCATTTTTCAACCATCGCCACCGGGCCGGTGTCCAAGCCTTCCTCCATGCGCATCACCATCATGCCTGTCTCGGCATCGCCAGCCATGATGGCGCGCTGGATAGGGGCGGCACCGCGCCAGCGCGGCAATAGCGAGGCGTGACCATTGAGACAGCCGGACCGCGGCGCCTCCAGAATGGGTCTGGGCAAAAGCAATCCATAGGCGACGACCACGGCGATATCGGCCCGCAAGGCGCGGAATGCGTCCTGCTCGGCCTCGCCCTTCAGCGACACCGGCGTCCGCACCGTGATGCCAAGCCGCTTGGCCTCGCGCTGCACCGGCGACGGCGTCAGTTCCAGCCCGCGCCGGCCGGCGGCGCGCGGCGGCTGCGTGTAGACGGCAATAATCTCGTGTCCGGCCTCGGCGATCGCCCGCAGCGTCGGCACGGAAAATTCGGGGGTTCCCATGAAGATGACGCGCAGGGGCATCTTTTTCCTTGATCCTGGCCTTTGCCCCGTCAAGTCGGCTCAGGCACCCGCTTCAAACGGGTTTACGAGCTTCAGGTCAAGCCCGTCGAAGTCTCTGATATTGCGGGTTGCAAGCACAGCGTCATGTGTCAGGCAGATTGCGGCGATCATGGCATCTTTGGTTTCGACAGGTCTGCCAGCGAGCCGTCTTGCGGCCGTAATGCGGCCGTACTGTTCTGCAGGCAGATCCCCAAAAACCAGGATCCGACCCGAAAATTCGCCCCTGATCCTCGATATGCTTTGGAGAAGACCATCACGGCGTACGAAGTCCTGGACGAGATACGCTCCGAAATAGAGCTCCGCAAAAACAATGGTGGAAAGAAAAAGGGTCGCCGGCTCCTGGTCATTCAACCAGTTGAAAACGTTTTGGCTACGTTGCCGCGATAGGACGTCTGAGATGACGTTTGTGTCCAGCAGGATCATTCCAGTCAACGGAAATCAGGCGGCCCACGATCGGCCTCGCTTCGCGACTTCGTTATTTCCTGAATTTCGTCGTCGGTGAAAGTATCATCGCCAACGAGCGAATAGAGGCGATCCCCGGCCTTTTCAATGCTGGCACGTTGTGTTGCAAAACCCTTCTGTATCAAAACGACCGCTTCCTCGGAAAGGCTGCGCCTGTTCCGCCGCGCACTTTCCTCAAGACGCCGTTTCAATTCCGGATTGATCCCACGGATCAGCATGTCGCCCATTGGCACCTCCAGTCTGATATCATTGATATCACACCAAGCCAGCCTCTTCAACCAAAGGCTCGTCAACCTGAGCTGTTGAGGCAGGCGGCTAGTCGGTCACCGCTACAGCAATGCCTTACCCCACCAGTTTGCCCGGCGCCTTGTTGCCTGAGAGCTTGTCCTTGGCGATTTTCTTGAACTTCTTTACCACCATGTCGCGCTTGAGCTTCGAGATGTGATCGATGAACAGCACGCCGTTGAGATGGTCGATCTCATGCTGCAGACAGGTCGCCATCAGCCCTTCGGCCTCGATCTCCTGCAACTTGCCGTCGCGATCGAGATATTTCACCCGCACGGCGGCGGGGCGCTCAACCTCGGCATAGTAATCCGGGATCGACAGGCAGCCTTCCTCGTAGACCGAGCGCTGGTCGGAGCTCTCGAGGACCTCCGGATTGATGAAGACATGCGGCGCCGGCGTCTCGTCCTCCTTGGCCAGATCGATCACCAGCATGCGTAGCGGCTCACCGATCTGGATCGCCGCCAGGCCGATGCCGGGCGCATCGTACATGGTGTCCAGCATGTCGCCGGCCAGTTTGCGCAAGGAGGCGTCGACGCGCTCGACGGGTTTCGAAACCTGGCGCAGGACGGGATCGGGAAGGATGATGAGCGGCTTGATCGACATGGCGTCTCACCTAAGACGTCATGTGAAAAGCGTCAACCGGGGCGGCTTGGGATCGTTCTCGTTTTGATCTGTGCCTGCGAGCCGAATCATCTATGCTTGCCGCATGAATGACCTGACATCGATCCTGTCCGAACCCGTTGCCCGGCTTGGCGCCACCACGATCACGCTCGGCCACGCTCTGGCGTTCGGCGCGGTCCTGTTTCTTGGCCTGTTCCTGGCGCTGGTCATCGCGCTGTGGCGCTCGGCCAAGGCGCGTGCGGTGGCAGCCGCGGAAGCCGCCGACCACGCCCGCGACGCCGAAGCGCGGATGGCCGGCATACTGGCAAGCCAGGCCGAGATGCAAGGCCGCATGGGCGCCATCGCCGAAGTGTTCGGAGCGCGGCAGGCCGAACTCACGCAGTCGATCGGCCAGAGGCTTGACGCGATGACCGGCCGGCTCGGCCAGACCATGACCGAGCAGACCAAATCGACGCATGAGAGCCTTGCCAGGCTGCAAGAGCGGCTGGCCGTCATCGATACGGCGCAAGGCAATATCCAGTCGCTTGCCGGCCAGGTCGTGCAGTTGCAGGCGATCCTTTCCAACAAGCAGACGCGTGGCGCCTTCGGCCAGTCGCGCATGGAGGCGATCGTCGCCGACGGCCTGCCGCATGGCGCCTACGAATTCCAGGCAACCTTGTCGAATGGCAGCCGGCCCGACTGCCTGGTGAAGATGCCGAACGGCGCGCCGGCGCTTGCCATCGACGCCAAGTTCCCGCTTGAGGCCTGGAACGCCATCCGCGCCGCCGACGGCGCCGATTTGCAGAAGGTCGCCGCGCAAGCCTTCCGCCGCGACATCGAGATCCATGTTCGCGATATCGCCGAAAAATACCTGATCCAGGGCGAGACCCAGGACATCGCCTTCATGTTCGTGCCGTCGGAATCGGTGTTCGCCGAGATCCATGAGAATTTCGAGGCGGTGGTGCAACGCTCCCATCGGTCCCGCATCATCATCGTCTCGCCATCATTGCTGATGCTGTCGATCCAGGTCATCCAGGCGATCCTCAAGGACGCGCGCATGCGCGAACAGGCGCATCTGATCCAGGGCGAAGTCGTCCGGCTGATGGAGGATGTTGGGCGTGTCGACGACAGGGTGCGCCGACTGCAGACGCATTTTGGCCAGGCGACCAAGGACATCGACGATATCCTTGTCTCGACCTCGAAGGTGACCAAGCGCGGCCAGAAGATCGAGGCGCTGGAGTTTGGAGCCCTGCCCGATGGCGATGCCGGCCAGGACGCAGCTTCGCGAGCCCCAGCCTCGAAGGTGGAGCCCGGCCCGCGTGTCGCCGATTCGAAAACCGGGCAGCTCAGGCTAAGGGTTGTCGAAGGCGACGACTGAACGCGGCGGACCGCATGCCGCGCTACTGCTCCTCCACGATCCTCGTGCCTTCGAATTCCGGAAGCCAGTGCAGCGCCGAACGATGCCAATACTGGGCTCTGGGAACCAGTTGCTCACGCTGGCGCGCCGTGCCGACCCTGACGCCGTAGATCTTCGGCCCTTCGCCAACCGACGTGGCATAAAGATGCGAGCCGCATTCGCCGCAAAAGCCCTGCGCCCGCTTGGCGCCGCTCGCCCCGGTCTTGACGTAGACCTTCGGCGTGCCTTTGGTGATCCGGTAGTCTTCCTCCGGCACTCGTACCGACACGCGAAAGGCGGTGCCGGTCAGCTGCTGGCAATCGGTGCAATGGCAGATCGAGACCTTTTCCGGATCGACTTCGGCCTCGTAGGTGATGGCGCCGCAATGGCACCCGCCGTCGATTTTCATCTTCGTTCCTCCAAAGTCCTTCAATCTAGCCAGGCAAGGCCACGAGGCAACAGCACAACACTAGTTCGGAGCTTGATCCGATGCGGATACGATCAGCTTACGCCGCTGCTCCCAGGTGCCAGTCGCCTGCGGTTTGACGAACAGCCGGGCGATCTCGGGCATCTCTTTCTTCAGCCTGGCCTCGATGCGCTCGACGCAGGCCTCGATCTCGGGCGCCGTCAGATGATCCTCGAACTCGATGCTCAGGCCGGCGACGATTTCCTCCGGACCGATATGGACGCTCAGTATGCCGTTCGCGCGCTGCACCGCGGGGTCCTGCTGGGCAATGGCCAGGACCTTCTCCTGCACTTCGGGCGATGCCGGCTCGCCGAGCAGCAGGCCCTTGCTTTCGCGCGCCAGGAAGATCGCGGTCGCGCCGAGAATGAGGCCGATGCCGATCGAGGCGGCGCCGTCGAGTCCCGGCATCTCCAATACTTCCGCCGCCAGTATGCCGGCAAAGGCGACGATCAGGCCGAGCAGCGCGGCACTGTCCTCGAACAGCACGGTGTAGACGCTGGGATCCTTGCTGACCCGCACCGCCTCGAACCAACCGAGCCTGCCCTTCTGCTTGCGGAACTCCTTCAGCGCCACCCACCACGAGCCGCCTTCGAACAGGAAGGCGAGGCCAAGCACGATGTAGTTGACCTTGACGTTGGCGACCGGCTCGGGCGCCATGATGTGGATCACGCCTTCGTAGAACGACACCCCGGCGCCCAGGGCGAAGACAAGAAGCGCGACAATGAAGCTCCAGAAATAGAGTTCACGGCCATGGCCGAGCGGATGCGCGTGGTCCGGCGGGCGGGCGGCCCGGTGCATGCCGTAGAGCAGCAGTCCGCCATTGCCGGTGTCGACAAGCGAGTGCACGCCTTCCGACAGCATCGCCGAGCTGCCGGTGAAGAAGGCGGCGGCGAATTTGGTCAGCGCGATCGCCAGATTGCCGGCGAGCGCCGCATAGATGACCTTTTTCGACCCGCCATGCGCCGCCATGGTGTGCTGTCCCGTTCGATGCCCGAGCTTAGCGGCCAACCCGCCGAAGCTCCACCGCCTTTCACAACGCGGGAACTGTGCAGTCGTTCAATGCGGAGGGGGGCGCGCCCGAGAGCACCCTATTCGACCACCTCGTCGGTCCACACCTTGAAGCCGGCAAGCGTGCCCGGCCCGAAAATATGGGTGAGCGGCACATCGGCCGCATCGCGGCCGGAAGCGATCAGGATGCGGCCGATGCGCGGAGCGTTGTTGCGCGGATCGAAGGCGTGCCAGCGGCCGCCGAGGTAGACCTCCATCCAGGCGCAGAAATCCATGCTCGCCCACGGCTTCGGCAGGCCGATGTCGCTGATGTAGCCGGTGCAGTAGCGGGTCGGAATGTTGAGCGCCCGGCAGAAGGCGACGGCGAGGTGGGCAAAGTCGCGGCAGACGCCGCTCTGCTCGCGATAGGCTTCGGCGGCGGTGCGCGTCGGCCGCGCATTGCCGTAGTTGAAGACGAGGTGGTTATGGACGAAGTCGCAGACCGCTTGCACACGCGGAATGCCAAGGGGCGTGTGGCCAAACAGCCGCCATGCGTCGTCTGCCAGCAGATCGCTCTCGCAAAAGCGACTGGGCAGCAGGAACAGCAGCGTCTCCGAAGGCAGGTCGCGCACCTCATGCTGCCAGGCCATCAGGTCGCCGATCTCGAAAGTGCCAGGGTCGCGGATCACCGCATCGGTGCCGAATGAGAAGCGCCCGGGCGGCGCAACAAGACGATTGCACCAATTGCCGAAGCTGTCGCGATAGCTTTCGATCGGCACCGGTGGGTTTGAGGTCAGGAAATCCGGCCGCTCGAGGTCGGATGCCCTGGAATAATGGACATTGAGCATCGCGATCAGCGGCGTTTCCTGCGGGAAGTCGAAGCTCATCTCGCAGCCGATGTGGATTCGCATTGTCGTCCTGACCGGCCTGCCTGATCATCCTCCGGAGAAAGCCGGAGTGATGCTGCAGTGCAGGCAGGACCATGGCATGGACCGGGGCCTTTGACGAGGAAAATGGAAAAAGCGTTGACCGCCCCTCAACTGGCGCACCGGGACGCAACAACCCCTTGCGGTCGGGCCAATCTCTTGTTTCACTTCACCGCCAGCAATTGGAGGAACGAATCATGGCTAAAGGTGCGATGAAGGCCGGCAAGGAAGCCCGCAAGCCAAAGAAGGACGCGAAGAAGCCAGCCGCGGCTCCGGTGCTCAAGGCGCCGCCGGTCAAGGCGACGAGGCTCAAGGACAAGTAGGCCGGCCAATCCGTTTCGGCGCGGATTTCAAACCGGCGGCATGAACATATGCTGCCGGTGTTTTTGTTGATTGGACGGGCGAAGCTCCCTATATCGAAGCCGCGAGGACGACCTCGCGCCTTCCCCGAACAATCCGCCCGGGACGACCCGCCATCCTGATGGAACGGAGCGTACCCGATGTCGTGGATTTTTCTGTTTTTCGCCGGCCTGTTCGAGATCGGCTGGGCGATCGGCCTCAAATACACCGACGGTTTCTCGAAGCCGCTGCCGACCGTCCTGACCGTCGCCTCGATGATCGTCAGCCTGGGTTTGCTCGGCCTGGCGCTGAAGACATTGCCCGTCGGCACCGCCTATGCGGTATGGACGGGCATCGGCACCGTCGGCACCGCGCTGCTCGGCATCTGGCTGCTTGGCGAACCGGCGACGGCGGTCCGGTTGGGCTGTATTGCGCTGATCGTCTGCGGCATCATGGGGCTGAAACTGGCGGCCTGACTTTCAAGTTTGCCGGGCAAACGCCTTCAGGGCCGCTGGGAGGCGACCCTGATTGTCAATTCGTCGACTACGCGGAGGCTAGCGGGCGGAGAAGCCCGGCGGCGTCCGGCCGGTGCGCTGCTTGCGCGCCGCATAACGCGCATCGCGCTTGGCCTTGCGTTCGGCCTCGTCAGCGAGCAAACGAGCGATGCGCTCGTTCTCTTCGGCTTCCCGAATCTTCGCCTCCGCCTGCGCCGCCTCTTCCGCGGCGATACGCGCCGCTTCGGCCGCTGCCTCGCGCTCGGCCTTCTCGGCCGCTTCGCGCGCCAGCTTTTCCTGCTTCAGCCTGGCCTTTTCAGCCTCGCGTATCGCACGCGCCTCGAGGATTGCCTTGCGTTCGGCCTGTCGTGCCAGCACTGCCGGATCGTCTGCCGCCGGCTTTGACTTGAAGCGCTCCAGAAGCGCCTTCTTTGCCTCGTTTGCGGCATTTCGCCGCTCGAAAATGTCTTTTTCCCTGTAGATAGCCAATTCCACTTCCCTGAAGTCAATTTGCGAGGCTTACATACGCGCGAATACCGATAGTTCAAGCGCCAAAACAGTATGCCAGCCATGAAATTGTGAGCTGTTGCAGCCGGGAGACGTTTGTCGCAACGGACATGCACTGTTCACAGTCCGGCCCTCTGGCGGCGCGGCAGGCGCATCGCTACCTCTAGCGCAACAATCAGTCACCGGGATAACATCAAATGGAACTTGGCCTCTATACATTCGCCGACGTCAGCCCGGAGCCGGGCTCTGGCGCCATCGGCCCGCACGAACGGCTGCGTAATTTGATCGAGGAAATCGAGTTGGCCGACCAGGTCGGCCTCGACGTCTTCGGGCTGGGCGAGCATCATCGCCCTGATTATGCCGCCTCGGCGCCGGTCGTCGCCTTGGCGGCGGCGGCCGAGCGCACGAAGCGCATCAGGCTGACCAGCGCCGTGACCGTATTGTCTTCCGACGATCCGGTTCGCGTCTTCCAGCAATTTGCCACGCTCGACCTCCTGTCGGGTGGCCGTGCCGAGATCATGGCCGGGCGCGGTTCGTTCATCGAATCCTTCCCGCTGTTCGGCTACAATCTCGAAGATTATGACGAGCTCTTTGCCGAAAAACTCGACCTGCTGCTCGCGATCCGTGACAGTGTAAAGGTCACCTGGTCCGGCAATTTGCGTGCGGCGATCAATGATCGCGGCGTCTATCCCCGGCCCTTGCAGGACAGATTGCCGATCTGGATCGCTATCGGCGGCACCCCGCAATCCGCCGCCCGCGCAGGCGTACTCGGCCTGCCGCTGGCGCTGGCGATCATCGGCGGCGAGCCGGCTCGGTTCGCGCCGCTCTTCGACATCTACCGGGATGCGGCCAGGCGGGCCGGCAATGGCCTGGGAACACTGGCCACCAGCCTAAACGTCCATGGCTTCATCGCCGAAACGACGGACCAGGCTGCCGACGATTTCTATGGGCCGCAGGCAGAGGTGATGAACCGCATCGGCCGCGAGCGCGGCTGGGGCCCGACATCGCGGGCGCATTTCGACCAGTCGCGCGGTCCAAACGGCGCGCTGTTCGTCGGCAATCCCGAGCAGGTGGCCGAGAAGATCGTTGCCCAGCACAGGATATTCGGCAACGACCGTTTCCTGCTGCAGATGGCGATCGGCATAATGCCGCACGCCAAGGTCATGAAGGCAATCGAACTCTATGGCACCAAAGTGGCGCCGGTCGTGCGCAAGGAAACGGCGAAGAGCCTTCCCGCCGCGACCGCACCGGTCGCTTGATACCCGGCAAGGCCTGTTTCCCGAGGGCCTGATTCCCGAGGCATGACGCAAGATCATCCCTTGCGTCATTGCCGGCTAACGGAACTTTGGCGCGACAGCGGCGTTTTCGCCGAAGCGCCGCCCGATCGCGGTGCCCGAGGGGAAATGATGAAAGCCGAGCCGACAGCTTCGGGCGCAGGCGTTGCCGAGAGCCCGGATCCACGCGTCGAGGCGCGCGCAGATACGCATTTGATGCGCTCGCTGCTGATCGGCATCTTTACCCTGATGATCGTCTATGCGCTCTATTTCGGCCGCGCCTTCTTCATGCCGGTCATACTGGCCTTTCTGTTGACGCTGACGCTGACCCCGATCGTGCGCTTCCTGCGCAAGCATGGCGTGCCTGACGTGCTGTCGGCGAGTTTTTTGGTGCTGCTGTCCGTCTGCTTTGTCGCCACTGCAGGCTATCTGCTTAGCGGCCCGGTCATCGACCTCATCAACAACTCCTCTTCGATCGGCCTGCAGCTGACTGAGCGCCTTGAGCAGCTGCGGCGTCCGTTCGAAAGGATCATGGAGATTTCCCATCAGCTGGAAGGTCTGATGGCGACGTCGCAGGATGCCGGTGCGCAGCGGGTGGCGCTCGCACCGTCGGGCATTCTCTCGCAAGCGGCGGACAATCTGCTGTCGGCGGCGACGAGCATCACCATCGTCTTCGTGCTGTCGCTGTTCCTGCTCGCCTCGGGCACGATGTTTTATGAAAAGATCATCCAGTCCTTCGCCAGCCTCAGCGAGAAGAAACGGGCATTGCGGGTCGTCTACGACGTCGAGCAAGAGATTTCGCACTATCTGCTCACTGTCTCGGTGATCAATGCGGGTCTCGGCACGGTGACCGGCCTCGGTCTCTGGGCGCTCGGCATGCCCAATCCGCTGGTCTGGGGCGCGGCTGCCGCCCTGCTCAATTTCCTGCCCTATGTCGGGCCGCTGATAACCATCACACTTGTCTCGATCATCGCGCTTATCAGCTTCGACACCATCCCCTACGCGCTGCTGGCGCCAGCCTTCGTGCTGTTGTGCGACATCGTCGAGGGCCAGTTCGTGACGCCGATGGTGGTCGGCCGCCGCCTCGAGATCAACGCGGTGGCGATCTTCATCGCCATCGCGTTCTGGTCCTGGCTATGGGGTTTCGTCGGCGCGCTGATGGCGGTGCCGCTGCTGGTCGTCATCAAGGTGTTCTGCGACCATTTCGACGGCCTCAGCCATGTCGGCAATTTCCTGGCGGCGCAACCCCCGGCGGCAGTCGAGCAGGACGACATCAAAGACACCGGTCCTGCGAAGGGTTAATCAATTTTTTGAATTTGCGACCGTGGCCGTGGCTTCCTACATCCGATCCTTCCACAGGATTGCACCCATGACCGCTCTTTCCGTTCTCGACCTGTCGCCGATCGTCGAAGGCAGCAACGCTTCGCAATCGCTCGCCAATTCGCTCGATCTCGCTCGCCATGCCGAGCGGCTGGGCTACAAGCGCTACTGGCTGGCCGAGCATCACAACATGCCGGGCATCGCAAGTGCGGCCACATCCGTCGTCATCGCCCATGTCGCCAGCGGCACCAAAACGATCCGCGTCGGCGCCGGCGGCATCATGCTGCCCAACCATTCGCCGCTGGTCATCGCCGAGCAGTTCGGCACGCTTAACGCGTTGCATCCGGGCCGCATCGACCTTGGCCTCGGCCGCGCGCCCGGCACCGATATGGCGACCGCGCGCGCATTGCGCCGCAACCTCGATGCCGGCGCCGACAATTTCCCGCAGGATGTCGTCGAGCTGATGGGCTATTTCCAGCCGGCCGAAGAGGGCCAGCGCATCCGCGCCGTGCCCGGCGAGGGCGAAAAGGTGCCGGTCTGGATCCTGGGCTCCAGCCTCTACGGCGCGCAACTCGCCGCCATGCTCGGCCTGCCCTACGCCTTCGCCTCGCATTTCGCACCAGCCGAGCTCGACCATGCGCTGGAGATCTATCGCTCGCGCTTCAAGCCGTCGGAGCAGCTCGACAAGCCCTATGTCATGCTTGGGCTCAACGTCTTTGCCGCGCCCACCGATGCCGAGGCGCGGCTGTTGTTCACCTCGCTGCAGCAGGCTTTCGTCAATCTGCGCACCGGGCGCGCCGGCCGCTTGCCGCCGCCAGTCGAAAACTATGACCGCGACCTCGACCCGATGGCCAAAACCATGCTTGGCCAGGCGCTATCCTGCGCGGTGGTCGGCGAGCCGGAGACGGTCAGGCAAGGCATCGACGCGTTCGTTCGCCGCACCGGCGCCGACGAGCTGATGGTCACCGCGCAGATTTTCGACCATGGCGCGCGGCTGCGTTCCTTCGAAATCCTGGCCGAGGCCCACAAATCGCTGTCGCAAGCGGCCTGACGTTCTTCCCGAAACTGGCGCGTTACGCGCTGACGCTCTGCGCGACCGCTCCGAGCGGCCGGCACGAATTGCGGATCATCAGGCGGCCTTTGAGCATCAGCTTGCGCGGCGGTGCGTCCCTGTTGCCGGCGAGCCGGTCGAGCAGCAGGTTGGCCGTCTGTTCGCCGATCGCCTGCACCGGCTGGGAAACCGTGGTCAACTGGGGCTGGAACACATCCGACCAGGGGAAATCATCGAAACAGGCAACCGAAATATCCTGCGGGCAGGACAGCCCGATATCGCGGATCGCCTTCATGGTGCCGATCACCATCGGGTTATTGGCCGAAAAGATGGCGCTCGGGCGGTCGTGCAGCGACAGCAGCTGCATCGTGGCATTATAGCCGTCGACTTCGTGGAAATTACCGACACGGACCAGTTCGTTCTCGACCGGCAGGCCGGCGGCCTGGAGTGCCTCGCGATAGCCCGCCATGCGGTCATGCATGGGCGAAATGTCGAACGTTCCGGTTATGTAGCCGATGCGCCGGTGGCCGAGATCGATCAGATAGGTGATGGCGTCGAACACCGCGCGCTGATTGTCGAGCACGACGGTATCGGTATCGACGCCCTCGCAAACGCGGTCGAGCAGCACCACCGGCACATTGGCGCTTTCGACTATGCCTTTGAGGATAGCGCCGTCGCCGACGCGGGCGACGATCAGCCCGTCGACCATGCGGTCGAGCAGCAGCCTGATCTGGTCGTCCTGCGTGTTCAGATCCTCGTCCGTGCAGCACAGCATGACCGCATAGCCGGCGCGGTCGAATGCCTGCTGGATGACCGAAACGACATCGGTGAAGAACGGATTGGTGATATGCGGAACGGTCAGCCCGATGGTGCGGGTCGTGCCCATCTTCAGGCTGCGGGCGATCGCGTTGCGCTTGTAGCCGATGTCGCGGATCGCCTGTTCGATGCGCTGGCTAAGCTCGGGGCTGACGGTCGCGGTGCCGTTGATCAGCGCCGAGACGGTGGCCACCGAAACGCGCGCTGCCTCGGCCACATGCAGCATGGTCGGAGCCGTGGACTTTCGCTGCTTCTTTCGCCCTGACGCCGTCATTTTCGAAACGTTTCACCGCCCTTTGGCTGTAATACCTACGGAATCTTACGTATTTGCGCAAGAATTGAAATGCGGCAATCCCGCGCCATCACATATCGGCTTGACACGATCGAAACGTTTAGATTAGCGTTCAGAAGGTTCGACGACGACGGAGGGAGGCCGTTCTTGTCATGGAACAGGCTAATCCCATCCTGTCCGGGGACGTTGTGGCGGCCGATCGCCCTGGCGTCGTTCTGAGCGCCGAGCATATCTCGAAGACATTCGGCGGCATCGCCGCCCTTGTCGATGTCGACTTCGACCTGAGAAGCGGCGAGGTCCATGCGCTGATGGGGGAGAATGGCGCCGGCAAGTCGACGCTGATGAAAATCCTGTCCGGCGTCTACACCGACTACGACGGCACGGTTAGCGTCGATGGCCACGCGATTCGTTTTGCCGGTGTCCGCGACGCCGAGGATGCCGGCATCGCCATCATCCACCAGGAACTCAATCTGGTTCCTGAACTCAGCGTTGCCGACAATATCTTCCTGGGGCGCGAAAAGCTGATTGCCGGGCTGGTCGTCGACCGCAAGGCAAGCAGAAGTGCCGCCGGCGTGTTGTTGCAGCGGCTCGGCATCGAACTCAACCCGGAAGCGCGTGTCGGCGCCTTGCGCGTCGGCGAGCAGCAATTGGTCGAGATCGCCAAGGCGCTGTCGATGTCGGCGCGCATCCTGATCATGGACGAGCCGACCTCCGCGCTGTCGCCGGCGGAATGTCAAAGGTTGTTCCGGATCATTCGCCAGCTCGCCGACAGTGGCGTGGCGATCGTCTACATCTCACACCGCATCGACGAGGTCATGCATCTGGCGAGCCGCGTCACGGTGTTTCGCGACGGACGCCATGTACTGACCGACGACATGGCAAGGCTCGACGAAAACGCCATCATTTCGGCGATGGTCGGGAGAGACCTGCTGGCCTCCTCACAGGAAGAACGCAACACCGGCGGCAGGACCGTGCTGTCCGTCAGCGGCCTGTCGTTGTCGAAACCGGATCGCCACGGCTGGCGCACAGTGCTCGACGGCGTCAGCTTCGATCTCGCCGAAGGCGAGATCCTGGGCATAGGCGGACTGCTGGGCTCGGGCCGGACCGAAATCCTGGAGACGATCTTCGGCTCCAGCGGCGGGCGCGCAGGCGGCGACATCAGGCTCGGCGGCGAACCGGTGGCTATTCGTTCGCCGCGTGACGCCCGCCGGTTGGGCATCGCCCTGGTGACCGAGGACCGCAAGACGCAAGGCCTGCATCTCAAGGCATCGATATCAGACAATGTGGCGCTGCCGCTGGTCGGCGCGCTGGCGCGATTCGGCATCCGCTCGCTTGCCGGCGAACAGGGGCTGGCCCGGCATGCGGTCCGGGCGCTCGGCATACGCTGCGAGGATATCGAGCAACCCGCCGGCACGCTGTCCGGCGGCAACCAGCAGAAGGTCGTCATCGGCAAATGGCTGGCGACAAGGCCGCGGGTGCTTTTGCTGGACGAGCCGACGCGCGGCATCGATGTTGGCGCCAAGCGGGAAATCTACGATCTCATCTTCAAGCTGGCGCGAGATGGGCTCGCCATCGCCGTGATCAGCTCGGAATTGCCGGAGCTTTTGCATCTTTCCGATCGTGTCCTGGTCATGGCCGACGGCCGCCAGACCGGGATCCTCTCACGCGAACAGGCCAGCGAGGAAGCGATCATGCGGCTTGCGGCACCACGCCGGACGATAGCGAGGTCTGTTGCATGAGCCTGTTGAGCGTGCTGTCCCGGACCAAGCTCTATTGGGGCCTGATCGCCATCTTCCTGATCGGTGTGCTTGGCTCGCCGATCAGTTCGAAGGGCAACAACATTTTCCTGTCCTACGGCAATCTGCTCGATGTGCTGCGCCAGGTATCGACCACCGGCCTGATCGCCACCGGCATGACGGCGGTGATCATCACCGGCGGCATCGACCTCTCCGTCGGTTCGCTGATGGCGATCTGCACCGTGGTCTGCGCCATGCTGCTGACGGTGCCGGGTGTGACGCCGGGAGTCGTGCTGGGCGTCCCGACCGTCGCCGCGGTGGCGCTTTGCCTTGGCATTCTCGTCACTCGCTTCATCTTCCTGAACCTGGCAAAGTCGCGCGCCGGCCCGGAGGCCATGCGCGACGTCAGGCTGGACAATGTCCGTGGGCTGGTTGCACCCGGCATTGTCGGGGTGATCCTGTGCTGCCTCGCGCTGTGGTTCCTGCTGCCGCAGATCAGCACGAAGTTCGGCGTGCTCGGCGTGCTGCTGGTGGCGCCTTGCGTCGGCCTGCTGTTCGGCGCGCTCAACGGCTTCATCATCGTTGCCGGCCGGCTGCAACCGTTCATCGTCACGCTGGCGATGATGGTGACGGCGCTCGGCATCGCGCGGCTGACCGCCGGCCAGAACAATGCGGTTCTCCCGGTCTATACCGGATCGAACGCCACCGCCGAATTCGAGGTGCTGCGCTCGCTGGTGTTCGGCGTCATCCCGATGCCGGGCCTGTTCTTCCTCGGCGCGATCCTGATCTATGGCGCGGTGCTGCGCTTCACGCCGTTCGGCCGCTATGTCTACGCCATCGGCGGCAATGAAGAGGCGGCGCGACTTTCCGGCATCGCCGCCGGTCGCGTCAAGATCGCCACCTATGCCGTGTCAGGGCTGCTCGCGGGCATCGCGGCGGTGCTTTATGTCGCGCAATATCGGCAAGGCAAGCCGGATGCCGGCGCCGGGCTGGAGCTCGACGCCATCGCAGCGGTGGTCATTGGCGGTACCAGCCTGATGGGCGGACGCGGCAGCCTGATCGGTACATTCTGCGGCGTGCTGATCTTCGGGCTGCTGTCGAACATCCTGCAACTGCACAACATCAATTCGAACCTTCAGCTCGTGCTGAAAGGGATGATCATCATCGGCACCGTGCTCGTGCAGGAGCGCAATGCCGCCGATCTTCTCTTCTATCTGCGCCTGCTGTTTGCCCCTTTGTCGGGCGGGCAGACGGCGCACAAGGAAACGGCCGCGGCAAAGCGGCCGTCAAAAGAGACCCCGTCTCTAAATCTTGGAGGAAACAAGAAATGAAACGACGTGACATGCTGAAGCTTGCCGCCATTGGCGCGGCACTGCTGACCACCACCGCGCTACTGACCAGCGGCAGCGCCTTTGCCCAGGATAAGAAGTGGAAGATCGGCTTTTCGCAGGTGACCACCATCGAACCCTGGCGCGCCCAGTTCAACAAGGACATACTGGCGGAAGCCGCCAAGCACCCGGACGTCGAGCTGATCGTCACCGACGGCGAGGACAAGACCGAAAAGCAGGTTGCCGATGTCGAGAACCTGATCCGCCAGGAAGTCGACGCGCTCTTGGTATCGCCGAAGGAATCGGCAGGCCTGACCGGCGTCGTGCAGCAGGCGATCGACGCCAAGATCCCGGTCTTCGTGCTCGACCGCAATGTCGACACCCAAGACTACACGCAGTTCGTCGGCGGCGACAATGCGCTGATCGGCCGGGCCGCAGGCGAATATGCTGTCGAACTTCTGGGCGGCAAGGGCAAGGCAGCCGGCAATGTCGTCGAGATCTGGGGCGGCATGGGCACGCAACCGGCGCATGACCGCCATGACGGCTTCCATGAATTCACCGACAAGGAGCCGGGCATCAAATATCTGCTCGACCAGCAGTCGGGCGACTGGAAGCAGGACCAGGCCTACAACATCATGGCGACGGCGCTGCGCAACAATGAGAAGATCGATCTCGTCTACGGCCACAACGATCCGATGGCCTACGGCGCCTATCTTGCCGCCAAGGATGTCGGTCGCGAGAAGGACATCAAGTTCATCGGTATCGACGGGCTTCCCGGCGAAGGCGTGACGCTGGTCAACAATGGCGAACTGACCGCAACCTTCACCTATGTGACACCGGGCGCCGAAGGGTTGCGGCAGGCCATCAAGTTCCTGAACGGCGAGAAGGTGGAGAAGACCATCACCTTGCCGACGGAGAAGATCACCAAGGAGAATGCCGCGCAGATCCTGAAGGACAACGGCCTCTGAGCCGAGGCACTCCTGCCGGGTGTGCCCGGCAGGAGTTTTTCTCAAGCAGGCTTAGGCCAGCTTCGCCAAAAGCTTCATGAAGGTGGCGACCTCCTTGGGCGAGAGCGGCGCCAGTGTTTCCTGGGTGATGTCGCGGGCAAGCGGGATCAGGCGTTCGATTGCGTCGCGGCCTTGCGCGGTCAGATTGACCAGCAGACGCCTTTTGTCGACCTCATGCTTGGAAAGCTCGACGAAGCCACGCGCCTTCAGCCGGTCGATGACGCCTTTGACCGTCGCGGCGTCCATGGCGATCAGAGTGCCAAGCTGGTTCTGCGAGGTCTCGCCGACGTCGCGCAATTTGGCCAGAGCGGCGAACTGCGGCGGCGTCAGGTCGGCGATATGCGCTGCGAAGATCGAGACATGGCGCTGGTGCGCCTTGCGCAGGATGAAGCCGACCTGCTCCTGCAGGTGGTAGTCGTTCTCATCGGGCTCCTCGACCTCGACCAGCTTGAGCAGGTTTTCCTCGCTCACGGCAACCTGTCCCCAGCCTTGATGCCTTTTATGCCGAAGCCGCGGCTGCGCGACGCCTCTGCGGCAGGTCCGCCTTGGTGAAGGATCGAAAACTCAGGCATGGGCAACTTCCTTCCCTGGGATTTTGTTGGGCGCGGCAAGCGCCATGGAACCACTGATGCGGCTTTGGCCGCCCAGAAAAAGTGCAGCGGCTGCAATCAGGCTATTTCTGCGAAAATCATCGGCGACAGCGAACC